>NZ_JBHWZH010000008.1:0-77825 GCF_042728285.1 Streptomyces sp. NPDC060194
TAACCACCCACCCCCCCCATACCCCCCTCGCTGGTGGTCGGGGGGCCTCGTTTTTTTTAATACCCCCCCCCCGCCCCGGCTCCTCGGGAGCCGTGACGGGGGCGGGTCGGGCGGCCCTGCCGGTCCTACGGGTCCTACGGGTTCAGGCCGCGGCGAGGGGGGTCTCGGCCGGGGAGGCCTGCGTCGGCCGTACGGCCTCCGCCGCGCCGGCCGCCTGCCGCAGGACCGTGTCCGCCACGACGAGCGCGTCGGCGATCGTGAGCGTCGCCGTGCTCACGCACAGCGTGTACGACACGTCCTCGATCTCCCGCTCCAGCTCGTACGTCGCCCTCTGCGCGTACTGCAGCTGCGCCTCGTGGTACCGGGCGAGCAGCGAGCGGACGGTGTCCGGGTGCGGTATCAGCATGATCCACCTAGCGGGAGCGCGGGGACGAAGACGCGGTCCGAGTGCCCCCTTCGCGCGCCTCCATGCCGCGAGAACGGCACGGAGTGCCGAATTCGCGACGCGGTCGGCTTCGCGGCCCGGATACCCTGCGCGGATGCGGGGCAACCAGGAGGCACGGCGGACCCGGGCCGTCGGAGCGGTCGTCGGTTCGGCGGTGGGCGACGCGCTCGGCGGCCCGTTCGAGTTCGGCCCCGAGAACGCCTTCTCCGCCCGGTTCCCCGCGCCGGGCGCCGGCGGCGAGATGTGCGGAGGCGGCGGCTGGGATCCGGGCGAGGCCACCGACGACACCCAGATGGCGGTCCTGCTCGCCGAGTCACTCCTCGAGCGGGGCGGCCTGGACCTGGCGGACGTCTTCGCCCGCTTCCGGCGCTGGGCGGCGGCGGACCCCAAGGACATCGGTCTGCAGACGGAGGCCGTCCTCACCGGCGGCATGCCATGGGACGTCGCCGCCGCGGTGCACTTCCGAACCAGCCAGCGGGCGGCCGGCAACGGCTCGCTGATGCGGGCGTCGACCTCCGCCGTCCACTTCGCCTCCGCCGGCCGAGCGGCCACCATGGACGCGGCGCGCCGGATCGCCGCTCTGACCCACGGCGACCGCGCGGCGTGGGAGGGCACCGCGATCCTCCACGAGCTGATCCGCGTCGCCCTGGAGGGAGGCGACCCCGTCGCCGCGCTCCCGGGCGTCCTCCCGCTCGTCCACGCCGACCAACGTGAGCGCTACGCCACCGTCCTCGCGCCCGACTGGCACCCCGACCTAGCGACCGAGTTCAACGGCGCCGTGTGGCCGTGCCTGGGCTCTGCCGTCTGGGCGTTGCGCACGACCAGCGGGTTCGAGGAGGCGATCCGCGCGGCAATCGACCTCGGCGGCGACACGGACACCGTCGCCGCGGTGACCGGTGCTCTCGCGGGGGCCTGCCATGGGGCGGAGTCGATCCCCGTGCGGTGGACGGAGCCGCTGCACGTTCCTCTGCCGGGGTTCGGGGGGCGGGTGTTGCGTGGGGCGGAGCTGGCGCACCTGGCGCGGCGCCTCGCCGGCTGAATGGGCGGGAGCCACGGCGATCGACCTCGGTGGGGCGGTCGCTCACGGCGCGTGGGAGGTGACCGGGCCGACGGTGAAGGTGTCGCCGCAGATCTCCAGCGTGTCCGGGACGGGTGCGGTGAGGGCGGCGGTGTTGTTCGGGGGGTAGACCGTGAAGTCGGCGGGCTTCGTCCAGCAGTTGCCGTCGGTGACGTCGCGGCCGGGGGTCTGGACGACGGCGTGGGCGGCCTGGCCCGCCGCCAAGGTCACGTTGGCGACGGAGCCGTTGGCGGAACGGGTGGCGGGTTCGCCGATGCGCTTGCCGGTGGCGTCGGTGACGGACAGGCCCGGGTAGCCGCTGAGGGAGCAGGTTCCGGTGCCGGTGTTGGTGAGGGTCAGGTCGAAGTACCGGCTGTTCATCTCCTGCCCGGAGAAGGCGAGTCGGGCCTTGAGGTCGCCGGTGGTGCAGTCGCTCCCGCGCGCCGGCGGCGCACTGGTGGCGGAGTCGCCGGCGGTGCCGGAAGGTGCGCTCGGGACGGAACTCCCCTGCGGGGCAGGGGAGTTCGAGGAACCCTGCTCCGGCGAGGACGCGGCGGCCGAGGGAGGGGTGTCGGCGGCGTCCGAGCCGTCACCGCCCCCCGCCGCCCCGGCACCGCAGGCGGAGAGGGCCACCACGCCGCCGGCGGCGAGGGCGACGAGGAGGGGGACACGGCGGGGGTGCGCGGTGGCGGGCTTCATACGGTGCGCCTTCCCCTTCCTCCGAAAGGATGCACCTGCCATGTATATCGGCGGCGGGCCCTCAGACCCGGCGGGCGGCCCAGACCGTGCGCTCCGTGCGGACGGTGAGGTCGTCGCGGTGCAGGATGCCGTCGGGAGCGGACGGGTCGAGCAGGCGGTCGAGGGCGGCGAGGTCGGCCGGGGCGAGCTCGGGAGCGAGGGTGCCGCGCATGCGCGCCAGTCCGGCGAGGGCGTAGCAGCCGACGGTCGGGCTGTGCCCGATGCGCACGGAGAGGGTGCGCTCGCCCTCGACGGTGAAGCCGGCGGCGGCCAGCATCGTGCCCCAGTCGGCGCCGCGGTGGGGGACGTGCTCGGCGTGGAAGCCCTCGGTGGCGGCGTGCAGGCGCTCCTCCAGGCCCGGCGCCTGCGCGGGCGCGTCCGGCGGCAGGAAGCGCGGGAAGCCGGCCAGCTCGACGACGGCGAACAGGCCGCCGGGGGCGAGGCTGTCGTGGACGGCGCGCAGGGCGCGCGCGGGGTCGGCCATGTGGTGCATCGAGGCCGACGCCCACACGAGGTCGGGCGCGCCGAGGTCCGGCCAGGCGGCGGCGTCGAGGTCGGCCTGGAGGGTGCGGACCCGGTGGTCGATGCCGCGTACGCAGGCCGTGGAGCGGAGCTGCGCGAGGTGGGCGGCGGAGGAGTCGACGGCGGTGACGCGGGCCTCGGGGAAGCGGTCGAGCAGGGCGAAGGCGCCGGCGCCCGTGCCGCAGCCGAGGTCGACGATCTCGCGCGGGGCGGCGGTCAGCGGAAGCCAGTCGATGAGGGCGGCGGTGTGCTCGGCGAGGAGCTCGGCGTCCAGGTCGAGGATCTCGCCGATGTCGTCGGCGCGGTGGTCGTGCCCCGAGTGGCCGGATTCGTCGGCGTGGCCGTGGGGGGCGTGCCCGTCGTGCGCGGGGGTGCCGTGCGCGTGTGCGGCGGCGGAGTGGTGACCGGAGTGCGAGTGTGCGTGGCTCATGCCCCCACCGTAGGAGCCCCATGCGCTGGAGGCACACCTCCTCCCGATCTACGCAAGAAGGTCGCCGCAAGCGCTGCCGAACGCGCAACGACCCGCCCGACGGCCGCTCACTCCCCCTCCGCGGGCTCCCGCTGGTGCCCCCGCCGCGCGTCGCGGTCGAAGATCCCCAGGATCTCGCACGGCCCGCCCTCCGCACCGATCGCGTGCGGCATCATCGTCGGGAACTCCGCCGCCTGGTTCGTCTCCACCCGGAACCGGCGGTTCCCGAGCATCAGGACCGCCGTACCGGACAGGACGACGAACCACTCGCGCCCCGGATGGGCCCGCATCCGCGCCGGGTTGTCCGGCGGCGGCCCCGTCACCCGCTGCCGCATGACCGTCATCCCGGGGTCGCCCCTGACGCTCCACCGCAGGGACCCGTGCGCCTGGTCGACGACCGGGCTGGTGATCACGTCGTCCGTCGCCGTCTCCACGAGCTGGTCCAGCGTCGTGTCCAACGCCCGCGCCAGCGTGACTAGTTGGTCGAGGGCGAGGCGGCGCTGACCGTTCTCGATCCGGCTCAGCGAGGACTGGCTGAGGTGCGCGCGCGAGGCCAGTTCCTCCAGCGACCACCCCTGCGCGACCCGCAGGGCGCGGATGCGCTTGCGGACGAGGCCGTCGAGTTCGTCGTCTTGCGTCATGGGCAGCACTGTATGCGTCGTGCGCAGTGCGAGGCGCGCGCCGGACGCCACGCATCACCCACCGCGCGCCTACGGCCGTCGCAGCCCGTCCAGGAGGAGGGCGATCAGCCGGCGGGGGTCGTAGCGGGGGTCGTCGTCGCGGCCGATGCAGAGGTTGCCGATGCCGCGCATCAGCTCGTACGGCCGGACCTCGCGGGTGACGGCCCCGGCGGCCGTCGCGGCGGCCAGGAGGTCGGCGCAGACGGGGAGCAGCCGGTCGAGGAACCGCGCGTGCAGGTCGGCGAACCGGTCCTGGTCGGAGCGCAGGGCGTCGGCCAGGCCGTGCTTGGTGACGAGGAAGTCGGCGAAGAGGTCGATCCAGCGCCGCAGGGCGTCGAAGGGGTCGGCGGACTCGGCGAGGAAGCGCGGGCCGGCCTGCGCGCACTCCTCGATCTGGTGCTCGTAGACGGCGGCGACGAGGTCCGCGCGGGTCGGGAAGTGGCGGTAGACCGTGCCCATGCCGACCCCCGCCTCGGCGGCGATCCGGCGGATCGGGGCGTCGACGCCGTCGGTGACGAAGACGGCGGCCGCGGCGGCGAGCACCGCCCCGCGGTTGCGCTGGGCGTCCGACCTGCGGCCCCGTGACGGCGTGTCCTCGGCGGCGCTCATCCCGCACTCCTCAGGTATCGGTTGACAAAGCGGAGCGCTGTTCCGGATACTAAATGGAGCAGCGTTCCGGTTCAGCTTAGCCGAGAGCGGCGGATCTGCACGAAAGGACTCCCCCCATGAGCACGCTCACCGACGCCGTGGCCTCGACGACCCCCGTCGTCTCCTTCAGCCCCGTGACCCTCGACGTCCCGGGCCGCCCCGTAACCCTCCAGTTGAGGGTCACGGTTCCGGCGGTCGGCACCGAGCTGCCGGTCGTCCTGCTGTCGCACGGGCACGGCCCCTCGCACCACCTGTCCTCGCTCAACGGCTACGCCCCGCTCGCGCACGCCTGGGCCGCGCGCGGGTTCGTCGTCCTGCAGCCCACCCACCTCTCGTCCCGCTCGCTGGCGCACCTGGTCGCCGACGCGCCGGGCGCGCCGTTCTTCTGGCGCTCGCGGGCGGAGGACATGAGCCATGTGATCGACCGGCTCGGCGAGGTCGAGGCCGCCGTCCCCGGCCTCGCCGGCCGGGTCGACCGCACCCGGATCGGACTGGCGGGGCACTCCCTCGGCGGCTTCACGGCCTCGCAGCTGCTCGGCGCGGGCATCACCGACCCCGAGTCGGGCGGGGTCGTGCGCCTCGCCGAGCCGCGGATCGGCGCGGGCGTGCTCCTCGCCTCGCCGGGCCGGGGCGGCGACGCCCTCAACGGCCCGATGGGCCGCGAGTACCCGATCATCGGCGCGCTCGACTTCTCGACCATGACGACGCCCGCGCTCGTCGTCGCCGGCGACCGGGACGACTCCCGGCACTTCACCGACCTGGGCCCGGAGTGGCACGCCGACCCCTACCGCCTCTCCCCCGGCCCCAAGACCCTGCTCACCCTCTTCGGCGCGGAGCACGGCCTCGGCGGGATCGCCGGCTACGACGCCGCCGAGACCACCGACGAGAGCCCCAGCCGGGTGACCGCGCTCGCCGACCTCACGGCGGCATACCTCCGCGACCGGCTGTACGGCGACTCCTCGGCCTGGGACGCCGCGTGCGCGGCGCTGCTGTCCGGCCCGGACGCGGTCGGCCGGGCGGAGTCGAAATAGCGGCGCCCTCAGTCCGGCAGGGCGCGGCGCAGGGCCGCGTCGAGCCGTTCGGCCAGGACGGACTCGGCCGGGGGGTCGTCGGTGAGGAGGGGGGCCAGTTCGCTGGTGAGGGTCTGGGTGAACGCGCCGTACAGGGGGGTGCGGGGGCGTTGGACGGCCTCGCGGAGGGCGGGCAGGAGGGTCGCGGCGGCGTGCTCGGGGCGGCCTGCGGGGTCGCGCGGGAGTCCGCCGGGGTTCTCGCCGGCGGGGGCGTCCGGGGCGCCGACGGGACAGGTCACGGCGGCGTCGGTGTAGGCGGAGGTGCGGGTCGCGGCGAAGCCGGCGTCCAGCAGGCAGCGTTCGCTCCCCCGGCCGGTCAGGTACGTGATCAGCTCGGTCGCCTTCTCCGTGCGCCGTGAGGTGCGGGTGACCGCGAGGTTCTGGCCGCCGAGGACCGCGCGGCCCGGGAGGGCGGTGACGCCGAGCTCGTCGCCGTCGAAGGTCTGGCGCAGGGCGGGGTAGCCGGAGGGCCAGTGGCGGAGGAACGTGGTGCGGCCGGCGCCGAAGTCGGCGAGCGAGGCGGCCTCGTCGGACCGGGTGGCGTTTGCCAGGACGGTGGCCGGGCCGGTGCGGCGGCGCAGTTCGGCGAGCCCCTCGCCGAGTTCGGTCGCGGTGGCGGTGTAGCGGCCGGCGTCGTCGGTCAGCGTGACGTCGACGGAGGCGAACGCCTCGATCGCGTTGACGGTGCGCCCCTCGTAGGCGGCGAGCTGGGTGGTCCAGCCGCGCTCGTAGCCGGGCGGCCTGCGGTCGCCGAGGAAGGTGATCAGCCGCAGCAGGTCGCCCCAGTCGGTCCGGGTGTCGAGGTCGGGGTTCTGCACCCCGGCGGCGCGCAGGTGGTCGCGGCGGTAGTACAGCAGGCCGACGTCGCTGTTGAAGGGGGCCGCGTAGACCCGGTCGTCCCAGCGGGCGGTGGCGGCGACGGAGGGGATGACGTCGGAGTCGAGCAGGCCGTCCCCCAGCGGTTCGATCAGGTCGGCGGCGGCGAACTCGGGGACCCAGGTGACGTCGAGGTTGACGACGTCGTAGGCCGCGCTGCCGGACTGGAGCGCGCCGAGGAGCTGGCTGCGCTGCTCGTCGGCGCTGCCGGGCAGTTCGACGAGCCGGGCGCTGTAGCCGGTGCGGGCCTTCGCCTGCGCGGTGTTCCAGGCGTCGATCAGCCGCTGCCGGACGCCGTCCTTGCCGGTCACGTCGCGGCCGCTGGCGATCACGATGACGCCGGGGGTGTCGGTGGGCGCGGCGCCGGGCCGGGGCGCGCCCGGTGCGGTGCAGGCGGTGAGCGCGAGCAGGAGCAGCAGGGCGAGGGGGCGGCGGCGCATCAGTCGCGGCCCGTCCCGGTCCGGGCCACCTCGTCGTGGAGGGCGGGGCCGAGGTCGTCGTCGGCGTCCAGGCAGCGGCCGCCGGCGGCGGCGAGCCGGGCCTCGGGCCGGCGGGCGTCGCAGCCGCCGCCCTGCAGGGAGACGGTGGTGACCGGGACGTCGCTCGCCCGGGCCAGGGCCAGGACGTCGGCGAGCCGGTCGCCGGAGAGCCGGCCGGAGTCCTCGCCGTCGGTGACGAGGACGACGAGGTCGGGGCGGTCGTCGGCCTCCCCGCGCCGCTCCATGGCGGCGAGGGCGGCGAGCAGGGCGCCGGGCGGGTCGGCCTCGGCGTCGCGTACCCGGGCCCCGTCCAGGGCGCGTTCGGCCTCCGCGCGGGGGTGCCGGCCGAACGGCAGCAGTGTCCGGTGGGTGTCCGCGCCGGAGCCCAGGCCGGCGACCGACCACACCGCGTACTCGTCCCGCGCGCCGAGCCCGCCGAGCGACTGCTTCAGCAGGCCGGGGCCGCCGCTGGGGCCCTCCCAGCGGCCGGCCATCGAGCCGGAGGCGTCGAGGAGGAAGAGGACCCGGCCGGGGCCGCCGGCGACGCGGTAGTCGGCGAGGGCGGTGTCCACCGCGTCGCGGCCGGCCGCCTCCGTCAGCGGCTCGGGGTCGCGCACCAGGGAGCGGGGGACGTCGTCGGCCAGCAGCGCGCGGTCGTCGTCCGCCGCGCGGAAGCCGTCGGCGGCGAGCACCGCACGGCCCCGTCCGCCGGTGAGCCAGGCGCGGAAGCGGTCGGCGGCGCCGTCGCGTGCGGCGAGGTCCCGGTCGGCGCCGCGCCAGCGCACCCGGACGAAGACGGGCTGCAGGCCGGGGACGTCGCCCGGGTACTGCGCCGTGCGCGGCGTGCGGAGGACCTGGTCGCAGCCGAGGCCGCTCTTCATGAGGAACTCCGGCACCAGTGCGGCCGTCCGCTCGTCGGCGGCGGCGTCGTCGGGCAGCGTGCACAGCAGCTCGGCCGCGGTGGGCGACGGCGGGGTCGGCTGGGCGACGCGGGCCTCGGCGCGGGCGGGGTCGCGAGGCTCCGCCCCGGACGGCGAACCGTCGTCCGGCGTGCCGTAGAGGCCGACGGTGGCGAGCAGTCCGGTGGCGGTGAACTCCGGGTCGCTGCGCCGGACCTCGGCGTCCGGCCGGCGCTCCTGGAGCGCGTCGAGCATCGTCTCGAGCGAGGGGCCGGCCCGGTCGGCGGGCGCGTCGGCGGCGAGGTCCTCGGGGACGGCCAGCACGATCGGGGAGTACGCGAAGGGTTCGTCCGCCGGGTCGAGGGTGGCGGCGGTGTCGGTGTCCTGGTCCCGCACGACCCGTTCGGCGTCGGCCGGGGTGGCCGGGATCCACACGTCGGGCTGCGGGCCGACGTCCCGCTGCGGGTTGACGGTGTCCCCGCGCGGCTCCTGCCACGCGCCGGCCCGCCGGCCGAGCGCGGTCACCGCGTCCGCCGCGCCCGCGCTGTAGACGGTGACGCCGCCGCGCCGGCAGCCGGCGCCGTCGGTGTTGGCGGGGGACGTGAGGTAGGCGTCCGCGATCCGCCGCACGGTGGGCTCCAGGTCGGGGTCGGTGAGCACGCGTAACTCCAGGGGCGGGGTGCAGGAGGCGGCGGACGGGTCGGACGGGCCGAGCAGGACGCCCGCGGCAACGGCGAGGGCGGCGGCGAGCAGCAGTCCGGCCGCCGCGAACAGGACGCGGCGGCGTGGGACGGCGCGGAGGACGGCGACGGGCTTCCGCCGGGGCCTCGCGTCCGGGACGTGCGCGGGTGGGGCGGCTGCCGGGGCGGGCGGGGTGGTCGGATCGGGTGCGGGTGGGCCGGGGGCCTCGGCTGGTGGGGTGATCCGGTCGGGCGCCGTGGCCGCGCCCGGGTCGGGGGCGGGATCGGGCGCCGGGGCGGGCACCGCCACGGGCTTCGCACCGGAGGCGGCGATGGGTGCCGGAACGGGCGCCGGTACGGGGTCGGGGGCGGAAGCGAGGGCGTCGGGGGGCGGCGTCGGGGCCGTGAGCAGGACGTCCAGGTCCGAGTCGTGGGAGCTGCCCGGCTTCCACACGTCGTCGCGCATCGTCCGGTGCCCGGCCGCCGCCATCCGCTCCCGCAGCAGGCCCTTCAGCTCGCTGAAGCGCAGTCCGCCGCGCTCCGCCATGAGGGCGACGAGTTCGGCCGTGAACGGCGTAGGCGTGTCCGGACGGCCCGCGTCCGTACGGTGGTTGGGCTGCACGCTCGTCAGGAGCAGGATGCGCTGCCGCCGCTTGTCGTCGAAGGACTCCCAGACCCGTAACGCGTTCCCCGCGAAACAGCAGTCGAGGACGACGACGATGTGCGCGGCGCGGCTCGGCGCGAGCAGCCCCAGGAGTTCGCCGAACTGCTGCCCGCCGGGGAACACGGCGTGCGCGCCGGCCACCACCCTGGCGTTGCGCATCTGCAGGAAGAGCTCGTTGGCCGCGTTGGGGATGGCGGCGTGGCCGGCGAAGTACAGCAGCAGGACGTCCGCGGCCTCCTGGGAGAGTTCATGCAGCGCGTTCTGGAACTGCCCCTGGTCCGGGGACGCGCAGAGCCGCACGTCCTGCTCCGCGAAGACCCCGCCGCGGACCAGGGCGTCGCGCATCAGCTCCAGGTTGAGCGCGACGGCGGGGAGTTGGCCCGGAACGCCGTCGGGATGCCCGACGTGGTCGTACGCGGACACCCCGACCAGCAGGGCGCGGGCACGCCCGGTCCGCGGGTCCTGGTCGGCCACGGCGTCGCCTATCGGCCCTCGGGATCGTTCCGTTCCGCACCGGTGCGGACCTCGCCGTCGCGCCCGGCGGGGGCGTCCGCGCCGTCCTGCCCGGCGGGAGCGTCCGCGTCGCCCCGCCCGCCGGTCCCGTCGGTCCCGTCCGGCTCGTCGCGCTCGACGCGGCCCTCGGGCGGCTCGCCGTTCTCCACCTGCCTGCGGTTGGCGCGCCAGGCCTCCACGGACTGTCTGACCTGCTGGAGCAGCGCCTCGGCGGTGACGGTGCTGACCGAGGCCGCCACGACCAGGACGATCTCCTGGCTCAGCCCCATCGGCGCGCCCGGCTGGTCCCGCCGCTGGCGTTCGTGGATGTGCAGTTCGCCCGCGCGGACGAGCTCGTCCAGCGGGCTCTCCTGCTCCAGCCAGGCGTGCAGGGCGCCGATGTCGCTCTCGCCGGCCGTCCCGTCCAGGCGGATGCGGATGTCCTGCACCGTCATGGCGTTCCCCCTCCAAGGCGGATCTCATCATCGCACCGCCACCGGAGGGCGGGGAGGGGCGTGCGGGAACGGAACACATCCTTTCTCGTCCCCTTGACGATAAGAGGGTCGGCTCGTTATCGTCCTAGTGACGAAATCAAGGGGGTCCACCATGGCCGACATCACCCGGCGCCTCGGCTGGCGCCATCTGCGTTCCGCGCCCAACGCACACGTCCGCCACCACCGGCGGGGCGAACTCGCGCACGACGGGCGGGGGTTGAGCTTCTGGTTCCGCTCGCTGTCGGCCGCGCTGTCGGAGGTGCCGGTGGACGACCGGGAGCTCGCGATGGTCTTCCACGCCCGCACCGCCGACTTCCAGGACGTCTCCGTGCAGGCCACCGTCACCTACCGCGTCAGCGATCCGGGGCAGGCGGCGGAGCGGCTGGACTTCTCGATCGACCCCGACACCGGGAAGTGGCGCGGCGCCCCGCTGGAGCAGATCGGGACCCTGCTCACCGAGACGGCCCAGCAGCACACCCTCGACGTGCTCTCCCGCACCCTCCTCGCCGCCGCGCTGGTCGACGGGGTCGCCGCCGTACGGGAGCGGGTCGCCCGCGCGCTGGCCGCCGAGCCGCGGCTGCCGGCCACCGGGATCGAGGTCGTCGACGTCCGCGTGGTCGCGATCCGGCCCGAGGCCGAGGTGGAGCGGGCGCTGCGCACCCCCGCCCGCGAGCAGATCCAGCAGGAGGCCGACCGGGCGACGTACGAGCGGCGGGCCGTCGCCGTCGAGCGCGAGCGGGCCATCGCCGAGAACGAGCTCGCCAGCCAGATCGAACTCGCCCGGCGCGAAGAGCAGTTGGTCGAGCAGCGCGGCACCAACAGCCGCCGCGAGGCGGAGGAGAAGGCGGCGGCCGACGGCGTGCGCGCCGAGGCGGAGGCCGCGCGCAAGGTCCGCCTCGCGCAGGCGGAGGCCGAGGCGGTGCGGGCCGCGGGCGCGGCGCGGGCGGAGGCGCAGGCGGCGTGGCTGCGGGTGCACGGGGAGGCGTCGGCGGAGACGCTCGGGGCGCTCGCCGCCACCCGGTTGGCCGAGAACCTGCCGCGGATCGAGAGCGTCACCCTTTCGCCCGACGTCCTCACCGGCCTCCTCGACCGGCTCGGCCGTCCCGGCGCGGGTTCGGGCGGTTCGGGCGGTTCGGGCGGTTCGGCGTGAGCCTCGCCCCGCGGGCCGTCCTCGTCCACCGCCGCACCGAGTACCAGGAGCTCCTGGCCCGCCACGGCACCCACGGCCAGGCCTCGTTCTTCCTCGGCGGGCGGGGGAGGTCGATCGACGACGTCCTCGCCCGCCACGACCGTGCCGAGCAGGCCGTGCGGGCCGTCGCCGCGGCAGTCCCGCTGACCTGGCGGCAGGCGCGGGTGGAGCGGGCCGACCTGGAACGGTTCCTCTTCGGACCCGAGGACGTCGTCGTCGTGGTCGGGCAGGACGGGCTCGTCGCCAACGTCGCGAAGTACCTCGACGGGCAGCCCGTCGTCGGCGTCGACGCCGATCCGGGGCGCAATCCCGGGGTCCTCGTCCGGCACCGGTGCGCGGACGCGGCCGCGCTGCTCCGTGCGGCGGTCTCCCCGGCCGCCTCCGTCGATGCCCTCACCATGGTCGAGGCCGTCGCCGACGACACGCAGCGACTGCGCGCCCTCAACGAGGTCTTCGTCGGCCCGCCCGGCCACCAGACGGCCCGCTACCGGCTCTCCGGCGGCGGGCCCGACGAGGCGCAGGCCTCCTCCGGTGTGCTCATCGGCACGGGGACGGGTGCGACGGGGTGGCTGCGCTCCCTCTGGCTCCAGCGCGGCGGGGTCGGGCCGCTGCCCGCGCCCTGCGATCCGCGGTTGTCGTGGTTCGTCCGGGAGGCCTGGCCCTCCCCCGCGACGGGCACGTCCCGCGTGGCGGGCGTCTTGGACCGCGGGCAGTCCCTCCGCCTCGTCGTCGAGTCGGACCGCCTGGTCGCCTTCGGGGACGGGGTGGAGTCCGACGCGATCGAGCTGACGTGGGGGCAGAGCATCCGCGTGGGCGTGGCCTCGGCCTCCCTCCGCCTGGTGGTGTGACCCACCGGGCCGCCGGGACCGGTCACGGCTCCGCCGCGGGAGGCCGACCGGGGCGGACGCGCACGACGCTGCGCTGGGTACAGCGGGGTGGGGGTGGCGGTCTCCCCCTCCGGCCTACGGCCGGGGCGAGTGCGGCTTCGCCGCGGGAGGCCTACCGGGGCGGGCGCACACGACGCTGCGCTGGGCACTGTGGGCTGTGCCCACCCTTCCCCGAGCTCTCGGCTTCGCTCGAGCAGGGGAGACCCCACACGCCCTGCGGCACGATTGCCCACAGCGGGGGTGGCGGCCCACAACACCGCCGAGCCGCACAAAAAAAACTCAGCCCGGCCGGCGTTTGAGGCCGCGCGGGCGCAGCCCGTGCACGCGCCGCAGGCGCAACGCCGCCCGGCGAGGGACTGGGGGAAGGGGCGGGTGGGGGAGAAAGCCCCGAACGGCGGGGAGGCCGGGGTGGTGGTACGACGGAGGGACCGGCACGCGGGCAGAGGGAGCGGAACGTGGGCGACGACGAACGCGGCACCACCGTACCCGCCGTACCCCCCGGCCTGCGGGGACGCGTCGCCGTCGTGACGGGCGCGGCCCGCGGCGTGGGCGCCGCGCTCGCCCTGACCCTCTCCCGCGCCGGGATGCGCGTCGCCCTCCTCGGACGGGAGGAGCAGACGCTGGCCAGGACCGCCGCCGCCCTCCCCGGCGAGAGCCTCTGCCTGGAGGCGGACGTCACCGACCGCCCCGCCCTCGACCGCGCCGCCGAACGCGTCGCGCACGCCCTCGGCCCGGCGAGCGTCGTCGTCGCCAACGCCGGCATCGCGGCCGGCGGCCCCTTCGCCCGCACCGAGCCCGACCTGTGGCAGCGGGTGATCGACGTCAACCTGACCGGCGCGGCGAACACCGCCCGCGCCTTCCTGCCTCACCTGGCCCGTACCCGCGGCCACCTCCTCCAGGTCGCCTCGACCGCCGCCTTCGGCTCCGCGCCGATGATGAGCGCGTACTGCGCGTCCAAGGCGGGCGCGGAGTCGTTCGCGCAGGCCCTGCGCGGCGAGCTGGCGCCCGACGGGATCACCGTCGGCATCGCGTACCTGCACTGGACCGGCACCGACATGGTCACCGACATGGACGAGCACCCCGTCCTGAGCGCCCTGCGCCGCAACCAGCCCCGGTTCGCCCGCAAGGTCCACTCCCCCGAGCAGGTCGCCCGCTGGCTGACGGCCGGCATCGCCGACCGCCGCCCGTACGTCTACGCGCCCCCCTGGCTGCGCTGGTGCCAGCCCCTGCGCCCGCTCTTCCCCGGCCTGGTGACCCGCGTCGCCCGCCGCGAGTTCGAGCGGACCCCCGTGGCCGAACTCGGCGAGGACGTCGGCCTGTTGGGTGCGGGCGGCCGGGCCGACTGGCAGGCCTACCTCAGCCGCGGTGCCGACGGGTCTGCCGCCGCCCCCTCGTAGGGGACGGCGGCCCGTCAGCCCACGGAGAGGGTGCGGGCCGGTCTCCCCGTGGCCGGGTCGAGGTCGATGGAGTGGGATTCCCCGCCTCCGACGACGTCCAGGCGGTGGGGGCCGGACCAGGAGACGGAGACGCCGTAGGCGAAGGTGCCGAGGGACCAGCGGCGGGTGGTGGGGAAGGTGCCCTCGTCGACGTAGACGGTCCAGGTCGTGTCGATGGCGTGGACGCCTTCGACGACGGTGACGCGGCGGTCCGCGCCGCCGGGGGCGGGGTGGGTGGTGGTGTCGGGGAAGAGGGGGCCGAAGAGCATGCCGAGGCCGAGGGCGAAGAGGAGGAGGGGGACGCCGGCGAGCGCGGCGACGATGCCCGTGCGGCGCAGGCCGGTGGCGAGGAAGAAGGCGGTGCCGAGGAGGACGACGGCCGCGAGGGCGAAGAGGTACGGGTGGTGCAACAGCCGTGCGCCCCACAGGAGTCCGCCGTCGCGGGCGCACCAGGCGCCGAGCGCAGCGGCGGGTGCGAGGGCGGCGGCGGAGGCGGCGAGGCGGAGGGCCGCCCGGCGGCGCCGGGTGCGTTCGGCGGCGAACGCCTTGTCGATGGTCACGCTCATGGTCGGCCCCCCGGCTGCTCGTGGTGAGCGCACATCTCACCCCGGACGGGGTGGTGTTGTCACATCCGGCGGGGCGGCGTTGCAGCGTACAGCTCCAGGATGTCCGGCATCGGGGCGACACCGGGGCCGCCGGCCCGGACCCAGGCGACGATGTCGTCGGTGGCCCCGGCGTCGTTGACGAGCGCGAGCCAGACCGGGCGGGCGCCGGCGGCGCGGGCCGCGCCGGAGGGCTGCACGACCACGACGTTGGCCTGCTCGCAGATGTCGAGGCACTCGCTGATCCGCAGCGGGACCTCGGCGCGCAGGCGCGCGGTCTGCGCGGCGTGATCGCCGTCGACCTTCACCGTGCCGCAGCAGCAGTCCCGGCACAGCACGACCCGGCAGGGCGCGCCGGGCGCGGGTATCGGCTCGTCCGGGCTCGCGGCCATGCGGGGGCGCCTCCCTGGTGGGCCGGGACCACGCGGATGCGCGACCCCGGCACCGAGCCTAGGCGGCCGCCCCGCGGCGGGACGGGCCGGGGTCAGCGCAGGCGGCGGACGAACCCGTCGCCGACTGCATTGGTGTCACCGGTGACGAGGTCGGGCGCGCTGGAGGAGAACCCGAGCACCCGCGCGTTGTCGGCGAACGCGGCGGGCGCCGCGTAGCCCTCGGTCTGCGGACCGCCGCCGAGCGTGCGGCTGACGAGCTGGGTGCGGCCGGTCCTCAGGTTCCGCACGTAGACATTGCTGACGTTCGGGTCCTCCTCGTCGTCCGCGCTGTAGGCGAACAGCCGCCCGTCGCGGCTGAGGAGGCCGGCTCCGACCCCGCCCCGGCCCTCGTGGGTGATCCACTGCGTCTCACCCGTACGGCTGTCGTAGAGGTACTGCTCCCAGGTGTAGTCGGGGGCTTCGGGCACCGTCTCCTCGTCGAAGGAGATGTAGGCGACGAGACTGCCGTCGCCCGAGAGCCGTACGCCGCCGGGCCCGCCGTTGGTGGGCTCCCCCTCGGGCGTGGCGTTCACCAGGCGACGCTCGCCGGTGGCCAGGTCGGCGAGCCACAGTTCGTGCCGTCCGCCCCGGGGGTGCCGGGCGGTGTAGGCGAGATGGCTTCCGTCGGCGCTCAGGGTGACGCTGTCGACGTGCCACTCCGGCGGGAGGGCGTCGTTGATCCGCTTCACCGCTCCGGTGCGGCGGTCGACGACGTAGGCGAAGTCCTCGTTCTTCGCCGTCCCCTCCATCCGCTTCGAGGAGCCGACGAACGCGACGTGGCGGCCGTCCGCGGAGATGTCGAAGGGCGTGCTCGCCCAGACGGTCCCCCCGTCGGGCGCGACGCTCACCCGCTCGGTGCGGCCGGTGGTGCGGTCGTGCACGAATACGTCCCCCGCCACCACCGGCGGCTGCGGGTACGGCGCCAGGTTCCGCGCCCAGGACATGAACGCGACGAACCGGCCGTTCGCACTGATCCGCACGCCCCAGGCGGTGGCGTCGTCCGCCTGCGTCCCGTCCGACGCCACGTTGACCTGCTCGACGGTGCCGGTCTGCGTGTCGCGGACGAACACGTCGTTCTGGCCGTCGGTGTCGCCCGGCACGATGCCGTTCTCGGACGAGGTGAAGGCGACGTACCGGCCGTCGGCGCTCAGCGCGCCGATGCCGGCCCCGTCGTCGAGCTGCTCCCCCGTCGACGAGAACGTGATCCGCTCCGTCACCGGTGCCGGCGCGGGCGCCGCCGTGGCCGGGGCCACCGTCGCCGCGACCGCCGTCCCGGCGAGGACGGCGGCGGATATGCCGCGCATGAGTCCGGACATTGCTGTTCCCCCTTGTCACTGCTTCCCCGGCCGGTTCGCCGGGGCCCCGAGGAGATCCAACGCAGGGCCGACAACGGTGTCAATCGTCGTCAGGGACCACAACCATGGCGGGTGTTCGCGCGTCCGTGAGGGGGCGTCAGGTGAGCAACTCGACGTATCCGTCGGTGCCGTGGACGCGGATGCGCTGCCCGTCGCGGATCAGCCGGGTCGCGTCGGGGAGGCCGACGACCGCGGGGAGGCCGTACTCGCGGGCGATGACCGCGCCGTGGGTCATCAGGCCGCCGACCTCGGTGACAAGGCCGGCGATGCCGAGGAAGAGGGGGGACCAGCTGGGGTCGGTGAAGGTGGTGACGAGGATGTCGCCGGGGGCGAGCTCGGCGTCGGCGAGGTCGAGGACGACGCGGGCGCGGCCCTCGACCGTGCCCGCGGAGACCGGCAGCCCCGGCAGCGCGCCGGCGGGCACGTCGTCGCGGCGGTAGGCCCCGCTGAGGGCCTCGCCGTCGGAGGTGAGGACGCGCGGCGGGGTCAGGCCCTCGTAGGCGCGGAACTCGTCCTTGCGGCGGCGGACGAGGCGGGGGTCGAGGGAGCGGGTGGCGACGGCGGTGCGGAGCTCGTCGAAGGTGAGGTGGAACGCGTCCTCGACGTCGGCCAACACCCCTTCCTGCACCAGGCGTTCGGCCTCGGCGAGCAGGGCGCGCTTGTAGACGGCGAGACGGCCGACGATCCCGTACTTGGGGTACTCGCGGTAGCCGATGAACGTGACGACGCGGTCGATCATCCGCTTCGTCTCGTCGGCCTTGGCGTCGCCGTCGGGCAACTCCCGCAGGCCGGACAGGACTTCGCGCTCCTTCGCGGTCGCCCTGCGCCGTCCCTCCTCGAACCGCCGCGCCGCCGCGCCCGGTTCGAAGTTGCGGACGTTGTCCAGGAGCGCCGGGACCAGGGCGGTGGGGCGCTCGCTCCAGCGCGGTCGGGTGAGGTCGATCTCGGCGACGCAGCGCCTGCCGTAGCGGTCGAGGTACGCGGCGAGCGCGTCGCGGGCCTCGGGGCCGCCGTCGAGATCGGCCAGGCCGTCGAGGAGGGTCCGGTCGTCCCGCGCGTCCCGCAGGTAGGCGATCACCTGGGGGTGCGGGCGGACGACGTCGGCGAGGTCGAGCAGGTCCAGGCCCATCTGCGAGGTGATGTTGCCCGGGGCGGAGAGGGTGAGCGTGTCGGCGGCGTTGCGCTCGCCGAGCCACTCCTCCAGGTGCTCGTTGAGCCACTGGGTGGCGTCCATTCCCGCCATGATCGCCTGGTGGTTGCGGGGGTCCGTGAGCAGGCGCTTCTGCTCGGCGAGGGCGTCGAGGAGGAAGTCGAAGAGGGCCGGGCCGGACCGGGTGGCGATGTCGCGTTCCAGGGCGGCGAGGGAGGCCTCGTCGCGGGCGATGAGCTCGGCGACGACGGCGGGGTCGGTGGGGAGCGGGGGCGGGGGCGGGGCGGAGGCGGGTCCGGGCGGCGGGCCGGCGGGGGCGGCCGGCTCCGGAAGGGGGAAGTCCGCGCGGGCCAGCACCGTCTCCAGGGCGTCCCGCAGCAGCGGGTCGCCCTGGCCGAGGACCGCGAGCAGGCCGTCGCGGGTCGCCGGATTCGCGAGGCGCGGGGTGACGTCGACGAACAGCCGGCCGCCCGCCGCGTGCATCTCCACCATGGCGAGGAGCTGCCACACGGAGCGGCCGAGCGGCTTCATCGGGTCGGTCATCATCTGGCCGTGGCCGACCGAGACGTAGACGCGGTTGCCGTCGTCGGGGGCGTCGGGGATCGGGAACAGGGTCGTGATCGGGCGGCTCTGGACGAGGTGGAAGCCGTCGTCCGTCAGGCACCACTCGATGTCCTGCGGACGGCCGAAGTGGGCCTCGACTCGGCGGCCGATGTGTGCGAGCTCGACGGCCTGGGCGTCCGTCAGGGCGGGGCGTCGCTGTGTGTCGGCGTCGAGGGCGACCTGCCGGGTGCCGCCGCCGGGGCGCGCGTGCAGGGCGCGGTCCTTCGCCGCGATCGTCCGGGTGACGACCGTGTCGTCCCGGACGGTGAACACGTCCGGGTTGATCTGACCGGAGACGAGCGCCTCGCCGAGGCCGAAGGCGGCGTCGACGGTCGAGACGGTGCGGTTGCCGGTGACGGGGTCGGCGGTGAAGAGGATGCCGGAGGCGTGGGGGGTGAGCATGCGCTGGACGACCACGGCCATGTGGACCGTGCGGTGGTCGATCCCGTTGTGCCGGCGGTAGGCGACCGCGCGGTCGGTGAACAGGGAGGCCCAGCAGCGGGAGATGTGCTTCAGAACCGCCTCGGCGCCGATGACGTTGAGGTACGTGTCCTGCTGGCCGGCGAAGGAGGCGGTGGGGAGGTCCTCGGCGGTGGCGCTGGAGCGGACGGCGTACGCGGTGCCGGTCGGGTCCGCCGCGAGGGCGGTGGTGACGGCCGTCGCCACGTCCGCGGGAAGGGGGATGTGTGCGACGAGGTCCCGGATGCGGGCGGCGGTGGCGCAAAGCTCGTCCGGGTCGCTCGCGTGCGCGAGGGTGTCCAGCCCGGTGGTCACGTCGGGCGCGGTGGCGAGCGTGCGCCGGAACGCGGCCGTCGTGACGGCGAAGCCGTCGGGTACGCGGACGCGGTCGAGGTGCGCGAGCTCGCCGAGGTTCGCGGCCTTGCCGCCGACCTCTGCGACGTCCGTCGCGTCGGTGTCGTGGAGGGCACGGATGTAGGGGGTGGTCATGCGGCCTCGTTCTCGCAGGTGGGGCGGGGTGCGCGGATGATTGTCCGCGCTGAGGGGGGCCTTGCGGCAAGGCCCCCCGTGCGCTATAGCTTGAGCACGGCGGGAAGTCGCGGGCCTCAGGGCCGCGAGGCCCGGGTTCCACCCGTGCGGCCCCGCGATCCCCGGGGTTCGCCGCACCGTGCGCTCCCCCTCGCCGCGCGGCGGGGTCCCCCTCTCACAACTGGTGCCGCACCCCCGCCTCCTGCTGCGCGGACGTCAGCTGCTCCCGCAGGTCCCCCTCGATCGACTTCCGCGCCGCCCCGCGGCGGAACAGGGGCAGGACGGTGCGTTGCTTGCCGTCCTCGACGAGGAGGGCGAGCCCCGCGTACAGCGCGTACGCGCCGATGACCAGCCCCGTCCACCCCGCGGCCGCCTGGAACGCGGTGCCGAGGCCGGCCTCGTAGAGGCCGGTGAGGCCGAAGCGGACCGCGGCGAGGGTGAGGAGGACGGCGAAGAGGGGTTTGGTCTGGGCGGACGCCGCGGCGAGGGCGAGGACGAAGGGGACGAGGACGAGGAGGAACACGGCCTGCGCGGTGACGGGTTCGCCGGGCGCGGAGTCGAGGGAGGTGACGCTCGTGCCGGCCCAGGTCGCGCTCAGCAGGAGCAGCGCGGTGCCGGCGCCCGCGTCGCGCGCGGCGAACGCGAAGAGCCCGGCGATGAGTTGGAGCGGGACGACGAAGATCAGCACGAGGATGAGCAGCACCTCGCTCTGATCGAGCGGCACCCATTCCAGCTGCAGCGTCGACAGCACCGCGCTGCCGATCCCGAGCGCGAAGAACCCGAGCGGGAGCGGGCTGGCGATGGGCCGCAGGACGATACGGGTGACCGCCTCGGTCGTCAGCGGGTCGGTGGGACGGGTGGCGGAGGGTTCGTGGGACACGAGGGGCAGCGTACGTGCGCCGGACGCGGTCGCGGCGGGCGGCTTACCGGTCGGTGTCCAGGCCGAGAAGGGCGTTCTCCACCCCCTCGGTGAGGGCGGGGTGGATCCACAGGGGGCGTTCGGCGAGCTCGCGGGCGGTCAGGCCGGTGGCGAGGGACGAGGGGCTGGATCAGGGTGGCGGCCTGGGGGGCCGAGGATGATGCGTAACGCCGGGCCCGCTGCCGGCGCGGCTCGGCGAGGCACTGCACGGCCTCGTCGTACGACATGGTGTCGGCGCATGCGGGGGACATCAGCCCGGTGTGCGAGGTATGCGGGGGAGGGTGTCGGTACGGCCCCGACGCGGGCGGGGCGCGTGAGACGTGCGGGTCGACGTATGGTCGGCGTATGACCGAAGGGCGCAGGGGGCCGGGACGGCCGCGGCAGGAGCACATGACGCAGGCGGTGCTGGACGCGGTGGTGGAGCTGGTGGCCGAGCGCGGGATGGCCGCGCTGACGATGGACGCGGTGGCGGTCCGCGCCGGAGTCAGCAAGCCGGCGATGTACCGCCGTTGGCCGACGAAGCAGCGGCTCATCATCGCTGCGGCGGAGTCGCGGATCGGCCCGCTGCGCATCCCGGACCTGGGGGACTTCCGCGCGGAGCTGCGGATGGTGCTGACCGCGCGGATGGAGGCCTACCGGCAGCCCGGCATCGACCGCCTCCTCGCCGGCGTGCTGGGCGCGACGACCGAACAGGGCTCCGTACGCGCGGAGTTCGGGGACTACGCGGCCCGCGTCACCAGCGAGACGCGCCGCGTCCTGGAGCGCGGTGTGACCCGCGGCGACGTCCGCCCGGACGCGGACCTCGCCGCCGCGACCACCCTCGTCGCCTCGTCGCTCGTCTTCCGCATGGTCGCCGAGCAGCAGCAGCCCGACGAGGCCCTGGTGGAGGCCGTGGTGGATCTCGTCGGCCGCGGCGTGGCGGCGGACTGACGCCCTGGGCCGCACGTCGTGGGCCGGCCCATGTGCCCCTCGCGGAAACGCACTTGACCTGGAGAGCGCTCCAAGACCTACCGTCGGGCCGTTGACCGCAGGGCGATCGAACGGTGGAAGAGCATGAGTGTCTGGTTTGTCACGGGTGCCTCGCGCGGGCTCGGCGCGGAGATCACGCGGGCGGCGCTGGAGCGGGGCCACCGGGTGGTCGCGACGGCGAGGGACGCGGACGCGGTGCTCCGCGCGTACCCGGAGCGGCCCGACGGGCTGCTCGCGGTCGGCGCGGACGTGACGGAGCCGGGGCAGCTCGCGGCCGCGGTGGAGGCGGGCCTGGCGGAGTTCGGCCGGATCGACGTCGTCGTGAACAACGCCGGGTACGGCCTGGTGGGCGCGGTCGAGGAGGTCTCGGACGAGGCCGCCCGCGCGCTGTTCGACGTCAACGTGTTCGGCGTGCTCAACGTGCTGCGGGCGACCCTGCCGACGCTGCGCGCGCAGCGCTCCGGGCACGTGGTGAACATCGGCTCGGTGGGCGGCTTCGCCACCGCCCCGGGCGTCGGCCTGTACGGCGCGTCGAAGTTCGCCCTGGAGGGCGTCTCCGAGGCGCTGCACGCGGAACTCGCCCCGCTGGGTGTGCGCGTGACGATCGTGGAGCCGGGCGGCTTCCGTACCGACTTCCTCAGCGGCAGCAGCATCAAGGTGGAGCCGGCCGCGATCGCGGACTACGCCGCCGGCGCGGGCCCGGTCCGCGCGGCCCTGGCCGGGAACGACGGCCGCCAGCCCGGCGATCCGGCGAAGGCGGCGGCCGCCGTCGTGGACCTCGCCGAGAGCGCCGACCCGCCGCTGCGGCTGCAGCTGGGCGCGGACGCCGTCGAGCGGGTGGAGGCCAAGCTGGACCTGGTGCGGCGCGAACTCGACACGTGGCGGGACGTGGCGCTCTCGACCGCACTCTGACCGCGGGTCCACCGCCACCGAAGCGCGTTCCCGCGGGAGGTCCCCCGCCCCTCGCGGGAAATCGACACCGCCAGACCCCTTGCCCTCGGCGTGCCGCAATATCAATACTGCCGGTTACGTAATCCGCGCACCGCCGGGAGGACCCGTATGAACGACGTCGCAACGGCCCCGATCGCCGATCCGAAGCCCGTCCTGGACAAGCCCCTGATGCACTACGGCCGGCGCACGCTGGACCGGCTGGCGCCGGGGGCGCGGGAGACCGCGTACCGGCGGTTCGGCGTCGACCCGCTGACACCGCACTTCGGCGCGGTGCTCACCGGGATCGACCTGACCGCGGGGATCGACGACGAGCTCGCCGAGGAGCTGCGGGCGGCCCTCCTGGAGTGGAAGGTGGTCTTCTTCCGCGGCCAGACGGGCTTCACCGCCGACCACCAGCTGGCGCTCTCGGGGGTGTGGGGACCCCCCGAGCCCAACCCGTTCTTCGCGCAGACCGGCACGCCGGGCATCTCCCGGCTGGCGAAGGACGCGAAGGCGGCGGGGAACAAGAACATCTGGCACAGCGACCACTCGTTCATGGCGAACCCCTCGCTCGGCGCGGTGCTCCGCGCGGTCGAGGTGCCCGCCGCGGGCGGGGACACCCTGTGGGCCGACATGGGCGCGGCCTACGACAACCTGCCCGAGGAGCTGAAGCAGCGCATCGAGGGGCTGAGCGCCGTCCACGACTGGGAGGCCAGCTGGGGCGCGCTGATGAACGACGAGCAGAAGGCGGCGTTCCGCCAGACGTGGCCGCAGGTCGAGCACCCGGTGGTGGTGCGCCATCCCCGCAGCGGACGGCGCACGCTGTACGTGAACGAGCCGTTCACCCGGTACATCAAGGGGCTCTCGGAGGCGGAGAACCGCGAGCTGCTCGACATCCTGGTGCTCCAGGCCCGCATCCCCGAGTTCCAGATCCGCTTCCGCTGGGAGCCGGACTCGGTGGCGATCTGGGACAACATCGCGGTCCAGCACTACGCGGTGAACGACTACTTCCCGCAGCGCAGGGTGATGGAGCGGGTCGCCATCGCCGGGGTCCCGCTGTCGTGACCGCCGCGCAGGCCCCGGCCGTCGGGGCGGACAGCGAGGAGCGCGGCACGAGCCGGCGCGCCTGGACGGTGACGGCGCTGCTCGTCGTCTTCATGATGGTCAACTTCGCGGACAAGTCGGTGCTCGGTCTCGCGGCCGACGAGATCCGCGCCGACCTCGGCCTGAGCGCCACCCAGTTCGGCCTCGCGAACAGCGCGTTCTTCCTGCTGTTCTCGGTCGCCGGGATCGCCGTCGGCCTCGCCGCGGACCGGGTCTCGCCGAAGGTGCTCATCCTGGTGATGGCCCTGATGTGGTCGGTGGCGCAGGTCCCCGCCGCGATCGGGGGCGGACTCGCGGTGCTCGTCGCCTCGCGGGTGCTCCTCGGCGCGGCGGAGGGCCCGGCGTTCCCCGTCGCGCAGGCCGCGACGCTGTCGTGGTTCCCGGACCACAGGCGCAACCTGCCGGGCGCCCTGGTCACCGTCGGGATCACGCTCGGGGTGATCGTCTCCGCGCCCACCCTGACCTGGGTGATCCAGGAGCACGGCTGGCGCACGGCGCTGTGGGTGCTGGTCGTGGTCGGCGTGGTGTGGGCGGCCGCGTGGGCGGTGCTCGGCGCGGACAGTCCGCGGTCGGTCGCGGCGCGCGCGGGCGGGGAGGCGGCGTCGGACGTCCCCTACCGGCGGATCTTCGCGAGCCGCACCTGGATCGGCACCACGCTGGCGTACTTCACCAGCTACTGGACGGTCGCGCTGATGCTCGTCTGGCTGCCGTCGTACCTGCGCAACGCGCTCGACTACCCGGCGCACACGGCCGGTGTGCTGCTCGTGCTGCCGTGGGCGGTCGGGGCGGTGGTCCTCTTCGGCCAGGCGTGGCTGACCGGGCGGCTGCTGCGGCGCGGCAAGGGCGGCCGGATCGCCCGGGGCCGGGTCGGGGCGGGGATGCTCGCGATCGGCGCGCTCTGCCTGCTGCTCACCCCGCTGGTCGACGCCCGCGGCCCGCACACCGCGCTCATCGCACTGGGCTTCGGCTTCGGCGGCGCGTACGCGACCGTCGCGGCGACGACCGTCAACGAGCTTGCCCCGCCCGGGCGTTCGGGCGGTGCGCTCGGCCTGATGAACGCACTGGTGACGGTGGCCGGCCTGCTCGCCCCGGCGATCGTCGGCGCGATGGTCGACGCGCAGGGCGACGGCGGGTACCGAACGGCAGTCGTGCTGTCGGGCGTGCTGATCGCGGTCGGGGCGGTCATCGCGTACACGATGATCGACCCGGAACGGGACCGGCTGCGGCTCGCCGGCTGACGCGGCGCCGCGGGTCGGGGCGCGGGAACTCCGACCGCCCGACTGCGGCGCGCTCCGGCCGCACGACTGCGGGTGCGCTCGGGCCGCCCCGCGGGGGTGCGCTCCGACCGCCCGACTGCGGGCGGGTTCAGGCCGTGCGGCGGGGGCGCGCTCCGGACCACCGACTGCGGGCACGCTCCGACCGCCCGACTGCGGGGACGCTCCGACCGCCCGGCTGTGGACGGGCTCCGGACGACCGGCTGCGGGCGCGCTCCGGCCGCCCGGCTGCGGGCGCGCTCCGGCCGCCCGGCTGCGGGCGCGCTCCGGCCGCCCGGCTGCGGGCGCGCTCCGGGTGGTCGGGGGTCGCCCCGCCGGGCATCCCCGGCCGCCGGCCGGCGGAGGCGGCCGAACGGGCCCGGAGCAGTCCGCGGCGAGCGGCCTAAAGCGGCCTCCGGCCGACCGGCCCCCTCCGCGCGCCGGCCGCTCTACTCTTCAACACCCCTCGAACGAACAGGAGTCACCCCGTGAGCGCTCCCCTCGCCACCGACACCACCTCCCTCGACCTGGCCGTCAGCGAGCTGCGGGAGCACGCCGCGGTCTGGACGGCGACGCCGTTGCCGGAGCGGATCGCGCTCCTGGAGCGGATGCTGCCGCGGATCGCTTCGGGGGCCGCGGCGACGGTCGCCGACGCGGCGCGGGCGAAGGGGTACGCGGCGGACTCCGCCTGGGCCGCCGAGGACTGGATCGCGGCCCCGTGGGCGCTCGCCCAGACGACCAACGCCTACCTGCACACCCTGCGCCGGATCGCGGCGGGGCGAACTCCCGTTCCGGAAACGGCCGTGCACGACCGCGGCGGCCGCACGGTCGTCGACGTCTTCCCCGCGGCCCCCGCCGACCGGCTGCTGCTCAACGGCTTCACCGCCGAGGTGTGGACCCGGCCGGGCACCGGTCGGGAGGAGGTCCTCGCCCGCGCGGCCGGCGAGTACCGGGGCCGGCCGGGGGCCAGCGCGGTCGGTCTGGTGCTCGGCGCGGGCAACGTCGCCGCCATCACCCCACTGGACATCCTGCACAAGCTGTACGCGGACGGGGAGGTGGTGCTCGCGAAGATGAACCCCGTCAACGCCTACCTGCGGCCCCACTTCGAGGCCGTCTTCGCCGAGTTCGTCGAGCGCGGGTTCGTCCGGTTCGTCGACGGGGGCGCGGCGGAGGGGGCGTACCTCACCCGGCACGAGGGGATCGACACCATCCACGTCACCGGCAGCGACCGCACGCACGACGCGATCGTGTGGGGCGCGGACGAGCGGGCGGAGGAGCGCAGGGCCGCCGACACCCCGGTCAACGACAAGCCGTTCACCAGCGAGTTGGGCGGGGTCAGCCCCTGCATCGTCACCCCGGGCCCCTGGAGCGCGGCGGACTTCCGGTTCCAGGCCGAGCACATCGTGACGAGCAAGCTCAACAACGCGGGGCACAACTGCGTCGCCACCCAGGTGCTGCTGGTGCCCCGGCACTGGGCGGGGACGGAGCGGCTGCTCGCCGAGATCCGGCGCGTGCTCGCCGAACTCCCCGCGCGCGAGGCGTACTACCCGGGCGCGGCCGACCGGATCGCCGCGGCGACGCGTCCCGAGACCTCGGAGACGTTCGGCGACGACAGCTGCCGGGTGCTCGTCCCCGAGATCAGCGACCCGGACGATCCCATGCTCCGCACGGAGGTCTTCGCCGGCGCGCTCGGGGTGCTGCGGCTGCCGGGCGAGGACCCGGCGCAGT
Organism: Streptomyces sp. NPDC060194; assembly: GCF_042728285.1. Classification (NCBI taxonomy): domain Bacteria; kingdom Bacillati; phylum Actinomycetota; class Actinomycetes; order Kitasatosporales; family Streptomycetaceae; genus Streptomyces; species Streptomyces sp. NPDC060194. The sequence goes on from NZ_JBHWZH010000008.1 coordinate 25,757, forward strand.
TCCTGCGCGCGGCGGTCGAGTTCGCGAACGACAGGCTCCCCGGCACGCTCGGCGCGACCCTCCTCGTCGACCCGCGCACCGCCCGTACCCACCGGGCCGCGGTCGACGAGGCGATCGCCTCGCTGCGCTACGGCACCCTCGGCGTCAACTGCTGGTCCGCGTTCGGCTTCCTGCTGGGCACCACCCCCTGGGGTGCGTTCCCCGGCCACACCCGCCAGGACATCGGCAGCGGCACCGGCTTCGTGCACAACGCGTTCCTCCTGGAGGACGTCGAGAAGACCGTGCTCCGCGCGCCCTTCGCCCCCGCCCCCCGCGGCCTCCTCACCGGCGCCCCCTCCCTGTCCCCCCGCCCCCCGTACTTCGTCACCAACCGCACCGGCCTCACCACGATGCGGCGGCTGACGGCGTTCGCGGCGGACGGCAAGGCCTGGCGCCTGCCGGGGATCTTCGCGTCGGCGCTGCGGGGGTGAGGTGGTGCCGGCCCCCTTCGCGCGTCTCAGCGCAGTTCCAGTTCCGCGACGACCGTCTTGCCGACGGGGCCGCGGTCCTCGACGTGCCAGCGGTCGGCGAGCGCGTCGACGAGGAGGAGGCCGCGGCCGGTCTCCGCGAGGGCGGGGCGCGGGGTGGTGCGGGTGGCGTTCGCCGCGGGGGTCGGAGACGGCGATGCGCAGGGTGCGGTCGCGGAGGGTGAGTCCGAGCTCGAAGTCCCGGCCGGAGACCCGGCCGTGCGTCACCGCGTTCGCCGCGAGCTCGGCGACCAGCAGCGTGGCCGTGTCCGACGGCTCGCCGCCGTACGGCACGCCCCAGGCGTCGAGTTGGTGCGTGGCGAGGCGGCGGGCCAGGCGGGCTCCCCGCGGAGTCGCGCTGAAGCGCTGGGTGAACACACGTACGGTGACGGGGCGCGGCGCGGGGGGGGGTGCGGCGGAAGGGGTCCTGGGGTTGCTCATGCGCCCAACCTGCCGTCGTCGCGGCCCTGTTCACCAGGCTGACACCGCGTACGCTCCGTGAGCGTACGCGCACGCGTGGTGGACAGTACGCGTCACCGTGCGTGACCCTTGTCCCGTCGTGCTACGGGTCCGGGGAGGCAGCGGTGGGCTACGAGGATGTGGAGACCGGCGCGGGGGCGGGCGAACCGGGGGCCTCCGACAGTCTGCGGACGTTCGGGGCGGTCGTCCAGGCGTTGCGCGAGCACGCGGGGCTGAGCCGCGAGGAGTTCGGCGATCTCGTGCGGTTCTCGAAGCACACGGTCGCGTCCGTCGAGCAGGGGCGGCGGATGCCGGACGCGGAGTTCGTCGCGCGGGCGGAGGCGGCGCTCGGCGAGACGGGAGCGCTGAGGCGGGCCGCGCCGCATCTCACTCGCCAGGCGGGCCTGGCGAGTTGGTTCCGCCAGTGGGCGCGGCTGGAGACCACGGCGGACACGTTGTGGACGTACGAGTGTCGCGTGATTCCCGGCCTGCTCCAGACAGAGCGGTACGCGCGGGCCGTGACCATGAGCGTGCCGCCCGTGAAGGATGAGCAGCAGGTGTCCGAGCAGGTCGCAGCTCGCCTGGAACGTCAGCAACTGTTCGAGCGCAGGCCCCCGATCGCGTTCAGCTTCATCATCGAGCAGGCACTCGTCGAGCGGGGAACGGGTGGACCCGAGGTCACTGGTGAGTTGATCGACAACCTCCTCGAGCGGTCGACGCAGTTCAACGTCGAGTTGCAGATCATGCCGAGACATCAGCCCGAACACTCCGGTTTCGACGGTCCCTTGATGCTCCTGGAGTCGCCCGACAACAGGTGGTTCGGTTACGCGGAGGGACAGCGCGGTGGGATTCTGATCTCGGAGCCGAAGGAGGTCAGCATCACGCTGCAGCGATATGCCAAACTGCGCTCGCAGGCTCTCACTCCCGAGGACTCCCGGGGCCTGCTGAAGCAACTGCGAGGAGCGCGATGAGCAGCATCGACAAACGGTTCTGGTTCAAGAGCAGCTACAGCGGTTCCGATGGAGACGCCTGCCTGGAGGTCTGGTTCCAGAGCAGCTACAGCGGCTCTGAGGGAGACTCCTGCGTGGAGGTCGCGAAAGGTCCTCGCGCCGTCCACGTCCGTGACTCCAAGGACGCCCGTAGCCCCGAACTCGCCCTCTCCCCCACCGCCTGGGCGGAGTTCGTCACGTACGCCGCCCGGAACTGACCACCCGTCACCGCCCGCGCGCCGTCGCGCGACGACCCGTCGCCGCCTGAGGTGATCCCCGCCCGTCCGACCCGCCTCACACCTTCCGCACGAGGAGGTGGACCGCGGGGAACGGGCGCTGGTCCGTCGGCTGCGGGGCGCGGATCGTGCGGGCGACCTCGGCGAGGCCGTGGTCGCCGAGCAGCCCGGCGAGGTGGTCGGGCGACCAGCGGTAGGCCGGGGCGACGGCGTGGTCGAAGACCTGCGGCGGGTCGCAACCGTCGTCGGTCGCGGAGAAGCCGAGCAGGAGATGCCCGCCGGAGGCGAGGATGCGGGCGAACTCGGCCAGAACGGGCGGGAGTTCGGCGGGCGGCGTGTGGATGACGGACCAGCGCGAGAGGATGCCGGCGAGGGTCGCGTCCGGGATCTCCAGCCGGGCCATGTCGCCGATCTCGAAGCGAAGTCGCGGATAGGCCTCGCGGGCCAGGGCGATCATCGCGGGTGACGCGTCGATCCCGAACACGTCCAGCCCCGACTCCGCGAGGTACGCGGTGACGTGTCCGGGGCCGCACCCCAGGTCCGCGACCACTCCCCCGCCGCCGACGTACTCGGCGAACACCTGCAGCACCGCCCGGTCCAACGGCTTCTCGCGGTGCGCCTCCCGGAACATCTCCGCGTACACGGACGCGGCGGCGTCGTAACCGTCCCGAGTGACTCCCAGCGCATCCCGTCCCACCATGCCCGGCATCGTACGCGCCCCCGCCCACACAACTCCGCCGGGGACCCACGCCCGGCCGGGCCCGCGCCCCGGCGCGCGTGAGGCCGCTCGCGTCGCCGCCATCGCCCGCCCGGACGGCTGCGGTGACCTGGGCAGGGGCGGCGGCCGCAAAGGCGGTACCGACGGGGCGAATCGGTTGGCGTGCCATGACTAACCCTCTATTAGCACCTTGACAGGTTAGATATCTCCGCCATGATGGAGGCAACCACCAAAACTCTGGTTAGGGGTTAGAGATGACCGTTCACCACCGCTACGCCACCGTGCAGGGGCACGAGCTCTTCTACCGGGAGGCCGGGCCGGCCGACGGGCCCGTGATCGTGTTGCTGCACGGCTTCCCGACCAGCTCGTTCATGTTCCGGGAGCTGATCCCGCGGCTCGCGGACCGGTACCGGGTGATCGCACCGGACCACCTCGGGTTCGGGCTGTCCGCCACCCCGGACGCGCGGGCGTTCACGTACACCTTCGACGCGCTCGCGGAGCTGACCCGCGGCCTGCTCGCGCAGCTCGGCGTCGAGCGGTACGCGATCTACGTGCAGGACTACGGCGCACCCGTCGGCTGGCGGCTCGCACTCGCGGACCCGGGCGCGCTGACGGCGATCATCACGCAGAGCGGGAACGGGTACGACGCCGGCTTCGTCCGGGACTTCTGGGCGCCGATCGAGGCGTACCAGGCCGACCCGACGCCCGAACGAGAGGCGGCGATACGGGAGTTCCTCACCCTGGAGGGCTTCCGCTGGCAGTACGTCACCGGCGTCCCCGACCCGAGCGCGGTCAGCCCCGACACCTGGCACCACGACCTCGCGCGCGTCTCCCGGCCGGGGAACGACGAGATCCAGCTCGCGCTGGTCCGCGACTACGCGAACAACTCGCCGCTCTACCCGGCCCTGCACGCCTATCTGCGCGAACACCGCCCTCCGGTGCTCGCCGCCTGGGGCGCGAACGACCCCATCTTCGGCCCGGACGGGGCGCGCGCGTTCGCCAAGGACGTCCCCGACGCCGAGATCCACCTCCTCGACGGCGGCCACTTCCTGCTGGAGAGCCACGGCGAGGAGGTCGCGCGGCTGATCCACGACTTCCTGGACCGGCGGGTCGCGCCGTAGACCCGCGCATCCCGTCCGCCTCTGCCGTACACACCCGCCGCACGCGATACTGGCCGTGACGGCCGTTTCGAGGGGATCGACGGGAGCTGGTCATGAGCACGGCAAAAGAGTTGTTCATCGTCGCGGTGGAGCGCGGGCCGGAGGACGGGGTCGGGCAGGGGGACCTGTCGCTGGCGCTCGCCGGGGCGGAGGTGATCGACCTGCTCGGAGCGGAGGCCGTCGCGCTCGACGGCGACCGGATCGCGCCGCGGGACGCGGGGGCGCCCGGTGAGCGGCTGCTCGGCGAGGCGGCGGGGCAGCTGCGGCGGCAGCCGCCGTACGAGGCGGTGGCGGACTGGCTGTGGCGGCGGGGGCGCGACCTCGCCGGCACGTACCAGTCCGCGCTGGAGGCGGAGGGCGAGCTGGCCCGGGAGCGCGGCGGGCGGCTCTCGTTCGGGCCCGAGCGGGTCGTCGCCGCCGACACGGAGCTGCGGCGGCGGGCCGTGGGGCGGTTCGAGGCGGGCGACGCGGTCCTGACGGCGCTCGCCGCGGCGGTGGGGGTCGGCGAGGAGGAGGACGAGGCGCCGGCGGTCGGGGACGAGTCCGTCACGGCCGTCGTCGCCGCGGTCCACGACGCGGTGATGGAGCTGGAGGCGGTCCGGCAGCGGCGGACCATCGAGAACACCGCGTACGCGAACCTGTGGCGCGGGGTGTGAAGTGGAGCTGTCCCGGGTCGAGTTGAGCGCGGGACCGGTGGACTACCAGGACACCGGCGGGGACGGCCCCGTCGTGGTGTTCTGCCACGGCGTCCCGATGAACGAGCAGGTGTGGCGCAAGGTCGTGCCGCTGATGGCCGGCTACCGGTGTGTGCTGCCGACGCTGCCGCTCGGTGGGCACCGCACCCCGATGCGGCCCGACGCGGACCTCTCGCACCGCGGAGTCGCCGCGCTGGTCGGGGAGTTCGTCGACGAGCTCGGGCTGGAGGACGTCACGCTCGTCCTCAACGACTGGGGCGGCGGGCAGTTCCTGCTGCTCGACCGGTCCGCGGGGGCGAACCGGATCGGCCGGCTGGTCCTCGTCGCATGCGAGGCGTTCGACAACTTCCCGCCGGGGCCGGCGAAGGCGATGGCCGTCGTCGCGCGGATCCCGGGCGGCATGCTCGCCCTGGTCCGCCTCATGCGGCTGCGGGCCGTCCGGCACGCGCGGCGGGGGTACGGGGGCATGAGCCTGCGCGGGATTCCCGACGCGGTCCTCCGCGACTGGTTCGCCCCCGCGGACCGGGATCCCGCGATCCGCCGCGACTTCGCCAAGTTCGCCGTCTCCGCCCCCGGGCGGCGCACCCTGCTGTCCTGGTTCGAACGCCTCCGCACCTTCGACCGCCCGGTCCTGGTCCTCTGGGCAACCGAGGACCCCCTCATGCCCCGCGAACACGGCCCCCGCCTCGCCGCCCTCTACCCCCACGCCCGCCTCGTCGAGATCCCGGACTCCGCCACCCTCGTTCCCGAGGACCAACCGGAGTGCCTGGCGGCGGAGTTGCGCGCATTCCTCACGGAATCGGGTGCGGCCGCAAGGGGCGCGGTGTAGCGGGCGGGCGGCCCGAAGGCGTGCCACCCGCTCGCGGCTTCGGCGCGCATCAACCCTCGCGTCGCAGGTCCGTGTGCTCGGGCAGCGGCCCGAATCCCGCGGAGCGGTAGGTCGCGATGGCGGCGGTGTTCGACATCGGCGTGCGCACGACGGCGCTGGACGCGCCCAGTTCCCGGAGGGCGCGTGCCGCGGCGCGTGCGATTGCCCGGCCGTGGCCGAGCCCGCGCCTGTCCGCGCGGACGCCCAGCGGCTCGATCAGGCCGGGCCGTCCCTCCCCCGCGGACCAGACCGTCGCCGCGGCCACGGGTTCTCCCGCCTCGTCGCGGGCGAGGAGGCAGCGCGCGGTGGCGTATGGGGCGGAATCGGCCATCGCATGCCAGCGGTCGACGGTGAAGGTGGAGCCGGGAAACGCCGAGCGCTGGACGGCGGTGCGCTCGGGGGCCTGCTCAGGACCGACCACGTCGATGCGCACACCCGCATCCGGTACGGATCCGGTGAGTTCGCGGTGCAGCGGCGCCCAGGATTCACCGTCCGACCAGCCGTCGTGCGCGAGCAGGTCGCGGACCAGCGCCCCTGGTGGGGCGGCGACGCACGCCGTCCCCGCCGGCAGCACGCCGCGGCGGGGCGCCGCAGCGTCCCGAGCGATCCGCCGCGCCAGTGCTTCGTCGCGCAGGGCGTGCGGCGCGAACCCCAGGCGCAGCTCGTCCGGCCCGTCCAGCAGGCCGATGGCCATTACTTCTCCCGCACGGCTCCACGTCCGGAGGGCCGCCGCGGTGTGCGGCACACCGAACCGGCAGTACCAGCCGACGTCGCCAGGATGCAGCCGGACGGATGGGGCGTCCGCCAGCCAGTCGGTCAACACCTGCACCATCTCGGGTACTTCTTTGACACCCGGCGTACTCGTCGTGATCGCCATCTCCGGATTGCACACCCGCCGGGAGGGGCACCGCACCCGAATATCCGACCCGCCGAGAGGAACCCGCGCGATGCTGGTCAGTGTGAGGCTCGAACGCCGGATCCGGCACGACTTCCCCGACCCCGGTTCGGCGGACGAGGTCATGCGGATCCTCGACGCCCCCCGCGGTGGGCTACGACGCGCGCGCCTTCGCGAGTGAGCGGGTGCAGGCGGCGGTCGTGCTGTCGGGCAGGGGGAGCGTTCGGGGAGTGCACGAGGCCGTTCGGCTCGCCTCGGCGGACTGGCGCGACCTGCTGGTCGCGGCCGGGCTGGCCGACGCGGACTGGCCAGCCCGGTTGGACGCCGAGCTGGGTGCGGAGGCCCGCTGAGCGGGACGGGAGGTCCCGGGCCCGGCGTGAGAACGGCTGCCCCGGGACGTCGGCCGCTCGTCGACGCGCGTCAGCGGAAGGACGGCGGCATCCGGCTCTGGGCGCGAGGCGCGGCGTCACTCACTGCAGGGCTCCGGCGCGGCGGCCCTCGGCGAGCAGGGCCTCCACCAGTCGTGACTTCACGCCCGGTGCCAGGAGTACGAGGGGTCTGCCGGGCGGGCTCCGGTGGATCTCCATGCGGTGCCCCGCCATGTAGAGATCCACGATGGTGGTCTGCTGGACACCGGTCACGTCGCGCCAGGCCACGGAGTCGGCGACCCTTCCGAAGCGGTTGGTGACGGCCACCCCCTCCGCCAGGAGGTAGCAGCGGTTCGTACCGAGCCGGGCCGTCAGCAGACGCCATCCGTACGTCACGGCGTACACCGCGACCACCACTGCCGTCGTCCAGGCGAGATTCCCGTCGACCTGATCCGGAGTGAAGACGGTCAAGCCGAGCATGACGACCCAGAAGATCAGCATGAAGCCCCGCAGGATCTGCAGCAGGGTCCCCACGATCGGGGTCATGACGGCGTGGTCCCCTCGGATCGGACCGAGGCCCATTCCGGACACACGACTGCGCACCATTGCCCCCCGGTCGGCCGGTTGCGGCCGCGTCCTGGCACGCGGTCGGCACGGCAAGGCATACCCGCGCCCGGAGGGATTCGAACAGGCTTGACCGGCTGGTGCGGTCGGTGCGGGGCGAGCGGCTGCCCCCTCGGTGGCAAGAAGGCAGCCGCTCGCCGACGGGTGTCAGCAGAACGCGCCGCGGGAGGTGTTGGCGCCGGTCTGGACGGTCTTCTTGAGGGTGCAGGGATCGATGCCGGCCGCCGTGAGGGCGGCCTGGGCCTCGGTGGTGGCGGCCGCGGGGAGCGCGGGGGTGCGGGAGAGGACGAAGCCGCTGCGGCGGTCGGAGTCGGTGACGACGGCCCAGCTGTAGTCGGGGGCGAGGCCGACGACGATGTAGTTGGCGTCGGAGGTGTGCCGGTAGGTGCCGTTGAGGCCGAGGAACGAGACGTTCAGCCGGGCGTTGGAGGCGTCGAGGGGCTTGGCCGCGCCCTTGATGCTGCTCTTGAGACCGAAGAGCGAGGTGCAGGCGTTGCGCACCGAGACCATGCCCGCGGAGTTCAGGCCGTAGTCGGCGGTGACGTCCTTGAGGCACTGGACCTCGAAGAACGCGGGGACGGAGGCGATCTGGTACCAGCGGCCCAGGTAGCGCGGCACGTCGACGCTCGCGACCGGCGCGGGCTCGGCGGCCACGGGGGCGGAGGCCGGCGCGGCGGCGGCCGGCCCGGTCGTGGCGACGAGCGTGCCGCCCGCGACGGCCAGCGCGGCGAGCGCGGCGGCGGTGGTGCGGCGGCGGGTGTGCTGTCGAACCGTCATGAGGTGTGCCTTCCGGTCGGTCGAACGTCCCGGCTCGCGCACCCCGGTGCGGGGTGCGCGGGCGAGACGGAACGGATCTCGTGTGTCACACGAGCAGTTCGACCGGACGCGGCGAAACGGATTCGCGGGGGCGTGGGGAAGTCGTGGAGAGCTGGAGACCGGCGTGAAACCGACCCCTACCGCGTGCGGATGGCCGGGTCCGACACGCCCACCGCGCCCGTCTCCACGTGGCCCGCGAACCGCCGCAGGAACCCGGTGTCGAGGTTCGAGCGGACGCTGACGTCGTACCAGTGACCCGTCGCGGAGAGGTCGACGGTGTGGGTGACGGTCGCGCCGGGGGCCACGCGCAGGGTGCGCGAGGCGCCGCCGTAGGCGTTGGAGACGGTGAGGTCGACGGCGCCGGTGCCGGTGTTGGTGAGCGTCAGGTCGAGGTTGCCGTTCGCCGCGTGCCGCGCGGTGGCCTCCGGGCCGCCGGACCGGGCGACGCCGCGGAAGGTGCGCAGGAACCCGTTCGGGCCGTGGACGGTGAGGTCGACGCGGTTCGAGGGGGTGTTGTCCGTGCTCCAGCTGTCGGCCAGGGTGCGGCCGGCGCCGACGGTGTACGGCCAGGGGCCGTCGCCGCGGTTCGCGGAGGTGACGTGGAAGTGCGCGCCCAGGGAGGGGCCGGGGGCGAAGGTCAGGGTGAACCGGCCGGTGGCGGTGTTGCGCGACCCGTCGACGTACGGCGCGTACCGCAGCGGGCGGGCGCGCTTGCCGCCCGGTTCCTGCGCGGGCAGGGTGCCGGTGGCCGGCGGGGTGGGGCGCAGCCCCGCGTGGCGGTCGCGGTCCGGGGGTACGTACCCGGCCGTGGACGGCAGCGGCGGGCGCGAGGCGTCGGCGCCGGTGAAGTCGAACGCGGAGGTCAGGTCGCCGCAGACGGCCCTGCGCCAGGGCGAGATGTGGGGTTCGGCTACCCCGAAGCGCTTCTCCAGGAAGCGGATCACGGAGGTGTGGTCGAAGGTCTCGGAGCAGACTTGACATCCTCGTCGCCCTGAAGGACGGCGATTCCCGCCTACCGCGCCGTTGAAGGCTGCGGTGTCGGGTGGGTTCCTGCTTCGCCGCGCGGTGCCGGAACACGTTCCGGTCTTACCTGCGCTCCACAGGCTGACACCGCCAGTCCGGCGGCCTTGGCGACGTTGACCGCCGCGTTGATGTCCCGGTCCAGGACGGCCCCGCACGCCGAGCACGTCCACACACGGACGTTCAACGGCTTGGGGCCGTCCTTGACGCCGCACCGCGAGCACACCTGGCTGGTCGGCTCGAACCGGCCGATCCGGATGAAGGTGCGCCCGTACCGGGCGGCCTTGTACTCCAGCATGGTCACGAACGCCGACCATCCGGCGTCGTGGACGGACTTGGCCAGGCGCGTGCGGGCGAGTCCCTTCACCGCCAGGTCCTCCACGGCGACCGCTTGGTTCTCGCGGATCAGCTTCGTGGAGAGCCGGTGGTGGAACTCGCGGCGCGCGTCGGCCACCCGCGCGTGAGCGCGGGCGACCTTGATCCGGGCCTTGTTCCGGTTGCTGGAGCCCTTCTCCTTGCGGGACAGGGCACACTGGGCCTTCTTCAGGGATTTCTCGGCGCGGCGCAGGAAGCGCGGGCTGTCGACCTTCGTCCCGTCGGAGAGGACGGCGAAGTGCCCGAGCCCGAGGTCGATACCGACCTCGGGTGTCGTCCGGGGCAGCACCTCGGAGGCATCGGTCTCGACGACGAAGCTCGCGAAGTACCGGCTGGCCGCGTCCTTGACCACGGTCACGGTGGTCGGGGCGGACGGGAGCGTCCGCGACCACTTCACCGGCAGGTCGCCGATCTTCGGCAGGCGCAGCTTCCCGCCGGAAGTGATCGACCATCGGGCGTTCGCGGTGAACCGGACCGACTGCCGGGTGTCCCGTCTCGACTTGTACCGGGGTGCGCCCATGCGGGGGCGGTTGCCTTTGAGCCCGTCGAAGAAGTTCCGGTACGCGGTGTCAAGGTCGCGCAGCGACTGCTGGAGGACGACCGCCGACACCTCACCGAGCCACGCCCGCTCCGGGGTGTTCTTCGCCTCGGTGATGAGCTGCCTCGACAGCACCCCGGTCTTCGGGAACGGCAGCCTCTCGCTGCGGGCGGTCTCCCGAGCGCGAAGCGCGTCGTTGTAGACCACCCGCGCGCACCCGAAAGCCCTCGCCAGCGCCGTGCGTTGACCGGAGGTGGGATACAGCCGGAACGAGTACCTGAGCTGCACAACCCACCTCCTTGATCTCACTGAGTGCGAACAATCCGACCGTACCATACTGAGTGTGAATACTGATGACTTCGCGACCGCCGATGAGGCCGCTGAGCTGCTCGGCGTCGAACGCCGTTCCGTGTACACCTACGTCCGGCGCCTCAAGGGGTTCCCGCAGCCGAAGAAGGTCGGCCGGACCCTGCTCTTCGACCGTCGTGCGCTGCACGACTGGCGTGCGGCTCATCCGAAGCGCCGCCGATCCGCACCCGACGCCCCGGCCTCCGGCGGCGGGGTGGTGGACGCCGGTCCGCCCGGAGGCGAACCGACTTCTCCTGCCCCACTACGCAGGAACCCGGATTCACCCCCGGCCTGAAGGCCGGAGCACTCTCCGGTCCCCAGGTAGCCCAGCTCCTGGTTGCCGAGGACGGGGCCGCCGCCGGTGCCGTCGTTGCCGGTGTGGCCCGACCACAGGTAGTAGCGGTTGGGGTCGGTCGCCCCGATGAACGAGCAGTGGTAGGCGTCGCAGACGGTGAACGCGTCGGCGAGCGCGTGGTGGAACGGGATGTCCTCGCGGGTCAGGTACGCCATCGACGCGGCGGTCTTGGCGGGGATCCAGCGGTCGTACTTGCCCTTGTTGTAGGCCTGGTGGCCGCCCGCCCAGTCGTGGTCGAGGCCCTCGATGTGCTTCATCCCGAGGTCGGCGACCTGCGGGCGGAACGGCAGCACCTCCTTCGACCCGTCCGGCTGGCGGAAGACCGACTTGCCGTTGTCCTGGGGCACCGGGCGCGGGTCGCCGAAGCCCCGCACGCCCTTCAGGGTGCCGAAGTAGTGGTCGAAGGACCGGTTCTCCTGCATCAGGACGACGACGTGCTGCACGTCCTGGAGGGTGCCGGTGGCGACCTGGGCGGGGATCGCGGCGGCGCGGGCGATGCTCTGGTCGAGCGCGGCCGTCGCGGCGGCGCCGCCGGCCATCTGGAGGAACCGGCGGCGGTGGACGTCGGGCATGGGGTGACCTCGGAGTCTCGTGGGGGGCGCGCGGTCGCGGCGACTCCAGGACAGTCGCCCCGGGCGGCGAACCCCCTGCGCACGGGTGACGGGTGGCCGTACGGGAGGGGAACGGGCGCTTCCGAGGGCGGGCACGCACGCATCGCGCCCCGCGCGCACCCGCCTCGCACCCGCCTCGCACCCGCCGACCTCCGTGCGCGGGCCGGCCCGCGCACGCGCCGGACCTCGTGCCCGCCGGCCTCGGTGCGCCTCCGCCCTCGCACCCGCCCCCGCGCTCCTTACGGATCCGTGACACGTCCTCGCGGACCGCGGACACGACGGGCCGCGCGCCTACCGTGGGACCCATGCGCGTACTGGTCACCGGCGGAGCCGGGTTCATCGGATCGCAGGTCGTCGGGCTCCTGACCCGGCACGGGCACGAGGCGGTGGTCCTGGACGCTTTGCTGCCCGCGGCGCACGCGGTGGCGCCCGTCCCGCCGGCGGGCGCGGAGTGGATCACGCGGGACGTCCGCGACCCCGAGGCGGTCCGCGCCGCGCTGCGCGGTGTCGACGCGGTGTGCCACCAGGCGGCGATGGTGGGCCTCGGCTCGGACTTCTCCGACGCGCCGGACTACGTCGGCTGCAACGACCTGGGCACCGCGGTGCTGCTCGCGGCGATGGCCGAGGCGGGGGTGCGGGACCTGGTGCTCGCCGGGTCGATGGTGGTGTACGGCGAGGGTGCGTACGCCTGCGCCCGGCACGGGGCGGTGCGGCCGGGTCCGCGGTCGCCCGCCGAGCTGGACGCCGGCGGCTTCGAGCCGCCCTGCCCCGCGTGCGGCTCCCCGCTGGAGCCCGGCCTCGTGGGCGAGGACGCGCCCGTCGATCCGCGCAACGTCTACGCGGCGACGAAGCTCATGCAGGAGCACCTGGCGTCGGCGTGGGCGCGGAGCACCGGCGGCCGGGCGGTCTCGCTGCGCTACCACAACGTGTACGGGCCGGGGATGCCGCGCGACACCCCGTACGCGGGGGTGGCCTCGTTCTTCCGCTCCGCCCTCGAACGCGGCGAGGCGCCGCGGGTGTTCGAGGACGGACGTCAGCGCCGCGACTTCGTGCACGTGCGCGACGTGGCGGCGGCGAACGTGACGGCGCTGGGAGCGGTGCGGGAGCACGCCCCGGGGTCGTTCACCGCGTACAACACCGGCAGCGGTGAACCGCACACCATCGGGGAGATGGCGGGCGAGCTGGCGACGGCGTTCGGCGGGCCGGCGCCGCGGGTCACCGGCGAGTACCGGCTTGGGGACGTACGGCACATCACCGCGGACTCCTCGCGGCTGCGGACGGAGCTCGGGTGGCGCGCGGAGGTCGGGTTCACGGCGGGGATGGCGGAGTTCGCCGCGGCGCCGCTGCGCTGAGCGGGGCCGGAGGGGCCACCGGCCTGCGAGGTCGGCACTGCGACCGGTGCGGCATGGCGGCCGGCGGCCGCGGAAGGCCGGACGCCCGGTGGGCCGACGGCGGCCGGCTCGCGGGCCGAGCACGGCCGGGCGGGCACGGTCGGGCGGGCACGGTCGGGCGCCGACGCGGCCGGGCGGGTGCGGTCGGGCAGGCACGGTCGGGCGCCGACGCGGCCGGGCGGGTGCGATCCGGCGGGGGCGGCCACACGGGCGCGACCGAGCGGAAGCGGTCAGACGGGCGCGGTCCGGCGGGCGCGGTCAGGCGGGCGCGGTCAGGCGGGCGCGGTCAGACAGGCGCGGTCAGACAGGCGCGGTCCGGCGGGCGCGGTCAGGCGGGCGCGGTCAGGCGGGCGCGGTCCGGCGGGCGCGGTCAGGCGGGCGCGGTCCGGCGGGCGCGGTCAGGCGGGGCGGCCACATGGGCGCGACCGAGCGGAAGCGGTCAGGCGGGCGCCGTCGGCAGGGTGACCTCGAAGCAGCAGCCGCCTGCCACGTTCCGTACGGCCGCGCGGCCCTGGTGCGCCTCGACGATGCCGCGAACGATGGCCAGGCCGAGCCCCGCACCGGCGGGCGGCGTGCGCGCGTGGGTGCCGCGCCAGCCGGTGTCGAAGACGCGGTCGAGGTCCTCCTCGGGGATCCCCCCGCAGCCGTCCGTCACCGACAGGACGACCTGGCCGGAGGCGCTGCGCGCGGCGACGGCGACGGTGCCGTCGGCGGGCGTGCGGCGGATCGCGTTGACGAGCAGGTTGCCGAGGACGCGGCTCATCTCCTTGCTGTCGACGTCCACCGGCACCGCGTCGACGCTGTCGCCGACGAGCCGGACGCCGTGCTCGCGGGCGAGCGGGTCGGCGCCGGCGAGCGCGTCGCCGACGAGGTCGTACACGGAGACCGGTGACGGGGTGAGGACGAGGGAGCCGGCGTGGATGCGGGAGATCTCGAACAGGTCGCCGACCATCCCGTCGAGCCGCTCGACCTCGGTGCGCATCTGGCGCAGGTAGCGGGCGGGGTCCGCCGCGACGCCGTCCTCGAGCGCCTCGGCCATCGCCCGCAGTCCCGCCAGCGGGGTGCGCAGGTCGTGGGAGATCCAGGCGACCAGTTCGCGCCGGGAGGCCTCCAAGGTGCGCTCGCGCTCCCGGGAGACGGCCAGTTTGCGGCTCGTCTCCTCCAACTCGCGTGTCAGGGAGACGAGTTCCGCGCTCCCCGGTTCTCGTGGCGCGGCGAAGCTGCCGCCGTCGCCGAAGGAGCGGGCGGCCTCGGTGAGCGCCTTGCTGCGCGCGGCCACCCAGCGCCCGAGCAGCACCGCCGTGGCGAGCGAGACGGCCGCGGCCATCGCGACCACGATGGTGACCACCTTCAGGTCGTGCGGGGAGAGGAACATCTCCCACGCCACCGAGAGGGTCCCGGCCAGCATCGCCGTGACGGCCACCGCGGCGACGACCGTCAGCGTGACCACGAGCGAACGGTGCCGCAGCAACCGCAGGACGAGCGCCCCGACGAGCCCCGCGGCCCCCGCTCCGAGCAGGGCGAACAGCGCGATGAGGAGGGTGTCTTGCACGGATCAGCCTTCGACGGGGAGGGGACGGGGGCAGTGGGGCGGGCCGGCGAAGCCGTCGCCCCCCGAGCGTTGCCGGCGGTTGCGGCGCGCGGGCGGGGCGGCGGAGGACCAGGACGCGGACGGGTTCACGGGCGGGCCCGGCGGTCGGACGCGGGCCCCGCGACGGGCGCGTCCGGCCGGTCGGGGGTGTCGAGGCGGTAGCCGATGCCCCAGACGGTCTGGATCAGCAGGGGGCGCGCGGGGTCGTCCTCGACCTTGCCGCGGAGCCGGCGGATGTGGACGGTGACGGTCGACAGGTCGCCGAACTCCCAGCCCCACACCTCCCGCATCAGCTCCTCGCGGCCGAACGCCCGCCCGGGGTGGCGCAGGAGGAAGGCGAGGAGGTCGAACTCGCGTACGGTGAGCGGGAGTTCACGGCCGCCCTTGACCACCTTGCGGGCCACCGGGTCGAGTTCCAGGCCCGCCGCGCGCAACGGTCCGGCCGGCACCGGAGCCACCGGGTGCGCGCGGCTGCGGCGCAGGACGGACTCGACGCGCAGGACGAGTTCGCGCGGGCTGAAGGGTTTCGTCACGTAGTCGTCGGCTCCCCGCTCCAGCCCGAGCACGCGGTCGTCCTCGTCGCCGCGCGCGGTGAGCATCACCACGGGGACCGGGGCGGCGGCGTGCAGCCGGCGGCAGACCTCCAGGCCGTCCATGCCGGGCAGCATCAGGTCGAGGACGACGAGCGCGGGCGGGTGCGCGGCGGCCCGCTCCAGCGCGGCGGGGCCGTCCCCGGCCCGGTCGACGTCGTACCCGGCGCGGGCGAGGTAGCCGGCGACGACCTCGGCGACCACCGGGTCGTCGTCGACGACGAGGACGCGCGGGGCCGCCGGGCCGGGTTCCGGTGCGGTGGGTTGCATGGCCCCAGCCTCGCATCGCGCGCCCGCGGCGGGGGTGCCGCGGCAGGTCCGACCCGGGGACGTCCGCATTTCGTAAGGTGCGGAAGCCCGGAATGGGCGTTTTGCCTTCGTAGGCTGCACGGCATGAACCGTTCACCTGCCTCTCCCCCGGACGACACCGGCACCGCGGGCGGCCCCCGCGTCGACGTGGTGCTGCCCTGCCTCGACGAGGCCGCGGCGCTCCCGTGGGTCCTGGACCGGATCCCCGACGGCTGGCGGGCGGTCGTCGTCGACAACGGGTCGACCGACGGCTCGGCCGAGCTGGCGCGCTCGCTGGGCGCGACCGTCGTGCGCGAGGAGCGGCGCGGGTTCGGCGCGGCCTGCCACGCCGGGCTCACCGCCTCGGACGCCGACGTCGTCTGCTTCTGCGACTGCGACGCCTCGATGGACCCGGGACTTCTCGTCCCGTTCGTGGCGCGGGTCCTGGCCGGCGAGGCGGACCTCGTGCTCGGGCGGCGGCGGCCCCAGGGCCGCGGGGTGTGGCCGGCGCACGCGCGGGCGGGCAACCTCGCCCTGTCCCGCATGCTCACCCGGCGCACCGGGCTGCGGCTGCGCGACCTCGGCCCGATGCGCGCCGCCCGCCGCGAGGCGCTGCTCGCCCTCGACCTGACGGACCGCCGCAGCGGCTACCCCCTGCAGATGGTGGTGCGCGCCTCCGACGCCGGCTGGCGCGTCGAGGAGCGCGATGTCCCCTACCTCCCGCGCGAGGGCCGCTCGAAGGTGACGGGCACCTGGCGCGGCACCTGGCACGCGGTCCGCGACATGCGCGCGGTCCTCGCCGCGCCGCGGGTCGCCGGTACGGGCGATCCGGGCGGCCTCCGGCCGACGGGGGCGAGGCACCGCTGCGCCGGCCCCGCGGCCGCCGCCGACGCGGCCCCCGCGACCGCCGGCCGGGACGGGGGCGCCGCGTGAGCCCGTACGGGACGCTGCTGGTCATCGCCAAGGCGCCGGTGGCCGGCCGGGTCAAGACCCGGCTGACGCCGTACTTCTCGCCCGGGCAGGCCGCCGCCCTCGCCGCCGCCGCGCTGGCCGACACGCTGGACGCGGTGCTCGCGACGCCGGCCCGCCGCCGGGTGCTCGTGCTCGACGGGGAGCCGGGCGGGTGGGTGCCGCCCGGTGTGGAGGTGGTGCCGCAGAGTGCGGGCGGTCTCGACGAGCGGCTGGCCGCCGCGTTCGGCGGCTGCGCGGGTCCCGCGCTGCTGGTCGGCATGGACACCCCGCAGCTCACCCCCGCGCTCCTCGCCCCCGCCGCCGGCGCGGACGCCTGGCGGGACTGCGACGCCTGGTTCGGGCCCGCCCTGGACGGCGGGTTCTGGGCGCTGGGCCTCTCGGCGCCCGACCCCGAGCTGCTGCGCGGCGTGCCCATGTCCACGCCGGAGACCGGCCGCCTGCAGCGCGCCCGCCTCACCGACGCGGGCCTGCGCGTGCGCGACCTGCCCCCGCTGCGGGACGTCGACACCCCGGCCGACGCCATCGAGGTCGCCGCGCTCGCACCCGGGGGCCGCTTCGCGGCGGAGCACGCCCGGCTCACCGCCGCCCGGCCCGTCCCCGCTCCCGAGCCGTCGCCGTACCCGTCCTGTACGGCAGGGGGCCGGTGAGCGGCACGCGGGCGACCGGGCCCGCGGCGCCGGCGTCGGCCCCCTGGCTCGCGGACCCCTACACCGAGGCGCTGCGGCGCGGCCGGGGCCCGCTGTTCCTGCGGTGCGGCGACGGGCAGGTGCTGCCGCTGGACGTCGAGCGCTGGTGCGCCGCCCCGGACACGGCCGACCTGAGCGTGCTGCGCCGCTGCCGCGGCAGCGTGCTCGACATCGGGTGCGGTCCCGGCCGCCTGGTGGCCTCGCTCGCGGCCCGCGGCCACCGGGTGCTCGGCATCGACGTCAGCGACGCCGCGGTCGCGCGCACCCTCGGGCTCGGCGGGACGGCCCTGCTCCGGTCGGTCTTCGAGCCGCTGCCGGGCGAGGGCCGGTGGGAGACCGCCCTGCTCGTCGACGGCAACCTGGGCATCGGCGGCGACCCCGGCGCGCTCCTGGCGCGGATCGCGGAGGTCCTCGCCCCCGGCGGGCTGCTGATCGCCGAGACCTCGTCGCTGGATGTCGACGAGCGGATGGAGGTGCGCATCGAGGACGGGGAGGGCGCGCCGGGCGCCGTGTTCCCCTGGGCCCGCCTCGGCGCCCCCGCCCTGCACCGGTACGCCGGGGGCCGCGACTGGCGGCCGGTGGCTCAGTGGACGGCCGGCGGCCGCCCGTTCGTCGCGCTGCGCCGCACCCGCACTTCCCGGACGGCGTACCAGAGGGCCGAACCCGCGAACAGCGCGGCGGACAGGAGCAGCCAGCGGGTCAGGAACACGTCCGCGGGAAGTCCGGTCGCCGACGTGTAGCGCGGCACCTGACGGGCGATCAGCGGAAAGTGGACCAGCAGGAGCAGCCCCGAGAGCGCGACCGGCACCCGGACGTGGTTCACCCACCGACCGCGGTGGCCGGTCCGCTCCGCGACGCCCACCAGCGCCCGGTCGGCGAGCGCGTAGAGCGGGAGGAAGAGCAGGTCGTGGACGAGGGCCGCGCCGACGAACCAGGCGGCGACGGCCCACGGTTCGCCACCGTCCAGGAGTCGCACCCCGGCGTAGAGGGTGAGGGCGAACGACGCGGCGAGCAGCGGCAGGGTGAGCGGGCCCGCCCCGGACCGCCTGCGGAGGCGGCTCATCGCAGACTTCCGAACGTCAGCGCCGACACCCACTTGGTGTTGAGGACGCCGGGCGCCGCCGGGACGATGATCCGGGCCGGGTAGCCGTGGTCGGGCGTCAGGTCCGCACCGTTGACCTGCAGGGCGAGCAGCGAGC
Source organism: Streptomyces sp. NPDC060194 (assembly GCF_042728285.1). NCBI lineage: Bacteria > Bacillati > Actinomycetota > Actinomycetes > Kitasatosporales > Streptomycetaceae > Streptomyces > Streptomyces sp. NPDC060194. The sequence goes on from NZ_JBHWZH010000008.1 coordinate 44,055, forward strand.
GCGGGTCACGCACCTGGTTGTCGCGCAGCGCCGCCCGGCGGAAGGAGCCCCGGCGCTGGAGCGACTCCACCAGGACGTCGGGCGGGTCGTCCGCGTACCCCGCCAGCGCGGCCAGGTCCCGCAGGCGGACGCCGCGCCAGCGCTGGTCGGAGGTCGACCAGCCCTCGACGCACGCGATGGGCAGGGCGGCCTCGTGCAGGTCGAGCTCCAGGAGCGCGTCGCGGGAGAGCCGGACCTCGCCGCGCGGCCCGGTGACGCGCAGCCGCCAGCCCGGTCCGGTGTCGGACCGCCGGATGCGCACGGCCGCGGCGGTCTTGTTGATCTGGAAGTCGCCGGGCCCGGGTTCCGCGCCGCCGTGCGGGGCGAGGAGCGCGGTGCGGCGCAGGGGGCCGTCGAAGCTCTGGCCGGCGGTGGTCGCGAACAGCAGCAGCGATCCGGCCCCGACGACGCCGAGCGCGCCGCGGCGGGAGAGGGTCGGCTCGGCGGGATCGGGCGACACGAGGTCCGCACCACCGTACGGACCCGGGCGCCGCGCCCCCGCGTCGTACGCCGGGCGCGGTGCGGGTGGGGCGGCGGGGTCCGCGGCCGGGTCGCGCAGGCCGCGTTCGCGCACCACCCGCACCGCCTGGGGCAGCCGCAGGGCCACGTGCACGGCGAACGCGCCGATGAACACCCAGGCGCCGTAGAAGTGCAGCCGGTAGAAGGAGCCGGGGAAGAGGTACTCCAACTGCACGTTGAGGACCCCGGTCGCGACCTCGAACAGCGCCCCGCCCACCAGGAGCAGCACCGAGACCCGCTCCAGCGCGTGGGCCGCCGAGCGCACGGGCGGCAGGGCGAACAGCTTCGGCACCACCGACCACAGTTTGGCGAGCAGCACGGGGATCAGCGTGATGCCGACGGTGACGTGCAGGCCCTGGGTGAGGCGGTAGAGCCAGTGCGGGTCCGTCGGCCAGTCGAAGAGGTAGAAGCCGAGCAGCCCCTTGTCGGGGGTCTTGTCGTTGACCGGCGACAGGTCGGGGTTGTACGCGGCGTAGGACAGCAGGCCGGTCGCGAACACCAGCGTGATCCCGGCCAGCAGCACCAGACCGAGCACCGAGGTGAACCACGGTCCGCGCAGCGGGCTGCGCCAGAAGCGGGGGTCGGAGGGCAGGGTGCTGCGCGGGGTGCGGACCATGGCCCGACGCTATGCCGCGCGTGCGCGCCGAGCGCCGTACGACTCATGACGAAACGCTGACGTCCCGGGCGGGCGCGGGACGGCCGCCACTCGGCGCGCGACGACCGACGCCGGCTCAGGGCGACCCGGGCCGGGCGCGCGACGGCCGGGCGCGCGACGGCCGGACCCGCACCGGCGCGGTGGTGACCGGGCCCGACGTCCGGCCCGTGCGGACATGCGGTCAGTCGACCATCCGGACATGCGGACGTGCGGCCGGATCTGACGGTTCGGTGACACCGGCCGCGCCCGCCGCCGCGGGCCCGGCCGCTGCCTCTAGCGTGGCGTGGTGAGCACCGACGACCGCCCCCGCACGCGCCCCGACCTCTCCGCCGCCCGGGGCGCGCCGCGTGCCGACGACCGCTCCGGCACCCGCCGCGACCTGGTCGCCGCCGCCCTCGCCGTGCTGCTCGTCGCCGCGGCCGTCGGCGTCGGCCTCGCCCTCAACGGCGACGACAACCGGCTGTTCCTGCGCTGGCCGCCCCTCAGCGCCCGCTGGTCCCCGCACCTGGGGCCCGGCACCCCGGCCGCGCTCGCCGTCGCCGCGGCGGTGGTCGCCTGCGGTCCGGGGCTCGCGCGGCGGCTGCCGTGGCGGACGCTGCTGGTGTCCGCGTGGGGGGCGGCGATGGCGTGGACGTGGTCCCTGGCGCTCGTCGACGGCTGGGGGCGCGGCGTCGCCGGCCAGCTCACCGCGAAGAACGAGTACCTGCGGGTGATCGACCGGTTCGCCGACGTCCCGGCCGCGCTGCGGGGCTTCACCGGGCACATCCTGATGGACAGCCCCGACAACTGGCCCGCCCACGTCGCCGGCCATCCGCCGGGCGCGACCGTGACGTTCGTGCTGCTCGACCGGGTCGGCCTGGGCGGCGGCGGGTGGGCGGGGGCGTTCTGCATCACGGTCGGTGCGAGCGCGGTGGCGGCGGTGCTGGTCACCGTGCGCACGCTGGCCGACGAGTCCCTGGCCCGCCGGGCCGCGCCGTTCCTCGTCCTCGCGCCGGGCGCGGTGTGGGTCGGGGCCTCCGCCGACGGCTACTTCGCGGCCGTCACCGCCTGGACGACCGCCCTGCTCGCCCTGGCCGCCACCCGGTCGGTCCGCCGCCCGGCCGCCGCCGCGCTCGGGGCGGGCCTGCTGTCCGGGCTGACCGTGTACCTGTCGTACGGGCTGGGCCTGTTCGCCCTCGTCGCCGCCGCGGTCCTCCTCCTCGCCCGGTCCGCGCGGCCGCTCCCGCCGTTCCTCGCCGGGGCGGTGGTCGTGCCGCTCGTCTTCGCGCTCCTCGGCTTCGACTGGTGGGAGGCGTACCACCTGCTCGTCGAGCGCTACTACCAGGGGGCGGCGAGCGACCGGCCGTACGGGTACTTCGTCTGGGCCAACCTCGCGGCGACGGTCTTCGCCGTCGGTCTCGCGACCGTCGCCGGCCTGCGCCGGACCCTCGCCCGCGCCCCTTCGGCGGTGCGAGGGCTGCGGTCCGGGGGCGGGCTGCCGGCCGACCGGCTCGTCGGGCTGGTCCTGGCGGTGCTGCTCGCGCTGGTCGCGGCCGACCTCTCGGGCATGAGCAAGGCCGAGACCGAGCGGATCTGGCTGCCGTTCACCGTCTTCCTGCTCGCCGCGAACGCCCTGTTGCCGGCGGACCGGCGGCGGTGGTGGCTGGGCGCGCAGGCGGGGGGCGCCCTGCTCGTCAACCACCTGCTGCTGACGAGCTGGTGAGCCGCGGGCCGTCCCGGTCAGGCGGTGGGGCGGAGGGTGCGCTCTGCCAGGTCGAGGGCGGGGAGCATCGCCTGGTGCTCGGCGGTGTCCATGCCGCCGAGGTGCAGCATGACGAGGCCGTCGGGGGTCGTGAAGGCCAGCGCGCGTTCGCGCTTGGGCTCGTCGTCGAGCTCGCTGGTGACGGTGTACGAGACCTCGGTCGCGTCCCAGGTGCCGACGGGGACGTTGCCCGTCTCGACGTCCTCGCGCTCGGGGGCGTCCTCGGCGAGGTAGGCCTCCAGCGCCTCGCGCGGGTTCTCGCCGTCGCCGGTCCACACCCGCAGGAAGCCGACGTGGCCGGCCGGCTTGGCGTCGATCTCGCAGACGAGGGTGAACGGGCCGAAGGTGAGGTCGGGGGTCTCCACGGCCTCCGCGGTCCAGCCCGGGGCGGTGGCGAAGGTGACGGGCAGCGGGCACGGGGAGTCCTCGGCCCCGACGGTCCCGTTCTTCGCGGCGGCCGGGGACGGGCTCGACGCGGCGGACGTGCCGGACGTGGCCTTCGGCCCCTCCGGCTTTCCCGCCGGCGTCCCGGCCGGGCCGCCGCAGGCGGTCAGCCCGAGGAGAAGGGCCGCCGTCGCCGCCGTGCCCAGCAGGTGTCGTGAAGTCATGTCCGCCCCCGGATGTGCCGTCCCCCGGCCCGGCGGCCGCCGGGCGTCAGATGATCATAGGAGTGCGCCGTGCGGGGCGACGCTCAGGGGCCCGACGCGCACGGGATCGGGCCCGGCTCACGGCGTCGCGGGCCGGCGCAGCGCCCGGACCAGCTCGCGGGTGTCGGCGTCCGGCATGTAGGCGCGGGTGAGGGCGGCCCCGATGCGGGGCAGGTCGGCCTCGTCGCGGTAGACCAGGTACATCGGCTCGTGGACGGGGTTGAACTTCTGTTTGAAGGCGTGCAGCGAGCGGAAGCCGTAGTACGGCTCCAGGAAGGCGCCGAGCTGGTCCAGGATCCGGTCGAAGGGGCGCAGTTCCGGCGCGTCCCCGCCCTCGGTACGGGCCAGGGGGGCGCCGGAGAGCGAGACGAACTCGGCGCCCTCCTCCTGGAACGCGAGCAGCGCGGAGCCGATCATGAACTCGACGACGGGCGGGAAGCCGCCGTCGGAGCGCCGCCGCATGACGTCGAGGGTCCAGCCGCGGACCCGGTCGCCGCCCGCGTAGACCGGGATCCACGACGTGACGCCGAGGACCTGGTCGTCCTCGTCCATCGCGAGCCCGACCCGGACGTGCGGGTCGAGCGCCTCCTCGACCCCGCCGAGGGTGAAGCCCATCTCGGGCAGGCCCTGGTCGCCCACCCACTCCTCGGAGATCGCCCGCACCTGGGCGAGGACCGGGCGCGGCTGCTCGGCGAGGCGGACCAGGTCGAGCCGGACCTCCAGCTTCCTCCCGCGGTTGAGGGCGGTGCGGACCTTCTGCCAGCGCTTGCCCTTCAGGTCGAGCCCGCCGAGCGGCACGACGGTGTCCTCGGCGACCTGGACGCTCCGCCAGCCGAGCCGGTCCGCCTCCAGCGCGACGGACCGCGAGGTGGAGAACAGGCACGGGACCGATCCGGAGCGTTCGACGAACGCGGCGAACGCTGCCACCGCCGCGGCCCGCTCCTGCGGCGCGCCGACCGGGTCGCCGAGCGCGATGCCGACGCCCGCGTGCTCGCGGTAGGCCACGTAGGCCTGCCCGGAGGGGGCGAAGAAGTAGTGGTTGTCCGGCCAGGTGGTCATCCAGGACAGGGTGCCGCCGCCGTGGCGGGTGAGCAGGGCGACGGCCCGCTCGCGCTCGCGGTCGGGGGACGAGGCCCGGGAGCGTCCGAACGGCAGCCGGGTCGGTGCGCGGAACGCGGTGCGGCCGCGCAGCAGCACGCCGAGCAGGACGGCCCAGACGATCCCGGAGGGCACCATGACGCCGAGCCCCTCGGCGACGTCGCGCCGGTCGGCCGGGTCGGCCAGCGCGTAGGCGGCGACGACGAGCGCGGCGACCAGGACGGCGAGCACCGCCAGGCAGACGGTCGCCCACCACGCGAGCCGCTTGCCCCGGCGCAGTCCCTCCACGAGCAGCAGGACGATCACCGCCTGCACCGCGACGTGCCCCCACGAGCCCTCGATGCCGTAGGTGTCGCCCATCGGCCCCTGGCCGGGGACCAGCCACACCACGACGCTGATCACGAGCAGCAGCACGAGACCGGCCACGGCGAGCAGCCGCCACTCGCGGCGGCTGACCCGTCCCGAGGACGGCGTCCGCCCGGGGACCGGCAGCAGCCGCCCGGCCGCGAGCCCGAGGGCGACGCCGAGGAGGTGTTCGAGGTCGGCGAGCCCGCCGACGTACAGGAAGAACACCAGGACGTACACGCACAGGCCGAGGCGCAGCCGCAGGCGCCACGGGGAGGGAAGGGTGGCCGTGGCGAGGGCGAGGGCCGCGAGGGCGCCGGCGGAGGGGCCGGTGTCCAGGTCGCCGGCCACCGCCCCGGCCCACGCCCAGTGGCTGCGGGCCGCCCACAGCACACCCGCGGCGGCGAGCACGGCCAGCACGTGTCCGGCGGCGACGGCGGCGGCCGCCCGTCGCGTGCCGAGGCGCCACTCGGCCACGCCGACGAGGAGCACGACCGCGAAGAGGATCGGCACGTACGTGGCGGGCCGCTCGCCGAGGAAGAAGCCGGTGGCGATCGTCCACCAGCGGTTCGCCTCGAACGACGGCAGCCCGTAGGCGACGTCCGGGTACCAGGTGCGGTCCTCCGCCGGCCGCCACAGGGACTGGGAGGCGAGGGCCACGACGACGACCACGGCCGTCAGCGCGGTCGTGAACGGCAGACGCCGGACGGCTCTCATCTCTCGCACCCCTCGGACGGCAACGGGGGGACCGCGGCGGGTGGCACCCCTAAGTCCGATTAAAGGTGAACCGGAGGGTTATGGCCTGCCATCGTCCTGCGCCCGTCCTACGGCCGTCCCGCTGCCGTCCTGCGCGGCGACGGGGGCCGGACCCGCCGCGTGACCTGGCCGTCAGCCGATGCCCTGGCGGTCCGGCCGCACCGCGAAGGCCCGGTCGGCGGCGGTCGGCGCGGCGCTCTCGACGGCCTGCCGGAGCAGGTCGCGGTGGCGCAGCAGCGGCTCGCGCCGGTCGGGCGGGGCGATCCGCAGCAGGTCGTCGAGCCCGGCCAGCATGCGCCGGGAGACCTGCGGGTGCTCCGCGGCGAGCAGCCGGACCTCGGTGAGCCCGAGGTCCACCAGCGCGGTCCAGCCCGGGACGGGCTGCACGAGCCGCACGGCCCCGCGCCGGTCGCGGTGCACCGCCGCGTCCAGCGGGCGGCGGCTCAGCTCGGCGAGGAGCTGCACGACCCGGTCCAGGGCCTGGACGGCGGTGGTCGGGTCGTTCACCGCGGGCGACAGGGCGCGCAGCGCGATGTCGGACAGCTGGCGCAGCCCGAGGCCGAGGTCCTGGTGCGAGGTGCGCTCCACCCCCACCCACACGGTCTGCCGCAGCGCGACGCGGGGCGGCGGCGGACCGCCGTGGACGGCGAGGACGGGCGTACCGGGCACCACGTAGTCGCCGATCCGCGGGACCAGCCGCAGCACGACCCCGTTGCGGCGGGCCACCCGGACCAGCCGGGCGACGCTCACGTCCCGCAGGACGCCGGCGCGGCCCTCGTACGGCAGCAGCGCGGTGGCGGTCGCGGGGTCAGGGCGGTCGGCGTCGCCCTCCGACACCGGCGTCGAGGCGGCGACCCGCAGGGACTCCGCGGTGATCCGCGCGATCACGTGGCCGACCCGCATCAGCCGCAGCATCGTGTTCACGTAGAACACGAACAGCAGCAGGCTCAGCGCGACCATGACGAGGGTGAGGACGGACTGCACCAGCGGCACGATCGTCACCGTGCGCGGGTTGGCGGCGCTGTCGAACGAGGTGAGCACGAGCAGCGTGAGGACGAACGTGGCCAGGAACACCGCGAACGTCGCCTTGGTGATCCGGCTGCGGACGAAGAGCCGCACCACGCGCGGGGTGAACTGGCCGCTCGCCATCTGCACGGCGACCAGGGAGATGCTGAAGACCACGCCGATGAACGTCATCATCGCCGAACCGACCGCGCTCACCACGGTCTTGGCGTCCTCCGCGAACCCGGTCAGCTCAGCGAGGGTCTCGCGGTCGCCGTCCTGCCGCAGCGCCGTCACGATGAGGGTGTCGAGCTGCTGCGCCGCCAGCCAGAGGAGGAAGACACCCGCCATCGCCACGGTCGGCGCGAACCAGAACGTGTCCCGCAGGTGCTCCCTGAGCGGCGAGAGGGGGCGAGGCCTGCGGCGGGGCGGTCGTCGGGTCGGGACGCTGTCTCGCACGGTGCCGTCGCTCATGGTGCGACCCTAGACGCGCCGCCGCGCGGACCGGCGCGGCACGAGCGAGGGGATCGACGTGGGTGAGCCGACGCGGGAGCCGACCGTACGGGTGTTCGTCGCGGTCGCACCGCCGGACGAGGCGAAGACGGAGCTGGAGCGCGCGCTCGGGCCGGCCTACGTGGCGTATCCGGGACTGCGGTGGAACCGGATCGAGGACTGGCACATCACGCTCGCCTTCCTGGGCGAACTCCCCCTCCCCGCACTGGAGTCGATGCGGCCGGTCCTGGCGGACGCCGCGGCCGCCCGACCCTCGCTGGAGCTCGCGCTGCGGGGTGGCGGGCACTTCGACGAGCGGGTGGTGTGGGCGGGCGTCGACGGCGAACTGGACGGGCTGCACCGGCTCGCGGACGACGTCCGGGGTGCGATCCGGGCCTGCGGGATCGACTTCGAGACCCGCCCGCTGCGCCCGCACCTGACGCTCGCCCGGGCGCGGCGGGGCGACACGTCGGCGGTGGTGGACGTCGCGGGGCGGCTCGCCGGGTTCGACGGGCTCGCGTGGCGGACGCGGCGGCTGCATTTGGTGGCCAGCAACTTCGGGCGCGGGCCCGGGGTGATCCGCTACCGGGACGTCGACGCGTGGGAGTTCGGCGGCGCGCCGGCGGTGTGAACCCGCGCCCGGCCGCGTCACGCCCCGCCGGGCCTTGGAACCCCTCCCCTTCCTCGCGGGGACGTCACTCTTTCGTAAGCCTTCGTGGGGTCGCGTGCGTCGTGTCGTGCTGTTGACTGGCCCCGGCATCGACAGCGGGTGACGGACGACGGGAGTGGGCGGATGCGCGGGCCTGGGAGGCGGGTGGCGTGGATCGGGGCGGTCGTCGCCGTGGTCGTGGCGGGAGTCGGGCTGTACCTGTTCCAGCCGTGGAAGCTCTGGCAGGACGAGACGGTGCGGGAGGCGCTGCCCGCGGCGGCGACGCCGACCCCGCGGCCCGCGCAGCCGACCGGCTCCGCCTCCGCCGCGGCCTCCCCCGCGGCCTCCGCGGACGCGCCCTCGCAGGAGCCCGCCGGACCGGAGACCCTGGCCGCCGGCGAGCTGATCAGCCACGAGCACCGCACCACCGGAGCGGCCGCGGTGCTGCGCCTCCCCGACGGCTCGCGCACCCTGCGCCTGGAGGGCCTGGACACCAGCAACGGGCCCGACCTGCACGTCTGGATCACGGACGCGCCCGTCAAGGAGGGCAGGGCGGGCTGGAGCGTGTTCGACGACGGCAGGTACCGCAGCCTCGGCAAGCTGAAGGGCAACAAGGGCGACCAGAACTACGCGCTCCCGGCGGATCTCGACCTCTCCGCGTACACCAGCGTCACGATCTGGTGCGACCGCTTCAACGTCTCGTTCGGGGCGGCGGAACTCGTCCGCACCTGAGGTCGCCTCGCCCGGCCTCGCCGCCGGGCCGCCGCGACCTCTGCGGCCGCCTGCCGCCGGCCCCGCCCCGCCGTTCGGTGGATTTCCCGTCCGGCACCGTGCCGTGCCACGGTCTCCGGGGAAGGAACGTGCGTCGACGCGCGCCCGGTGCCGCGGGGCCGCCGCCCGAGGGGCCGGTGGTCCCCCGTCCGTTGGGAGGGCGCGCCTGAGCCGCACCCTGGAGGCGGGGATGACCGTTCTGGTGACCGGAGCGAGCGGTCGGGTGGGCCGCCACGTCGTCGAGGAGCTGGCCGGTCTCGGCGTCCCGGTGCGCGCCGCGCGCCACGGTGCGGCGGGGGACGGCGGACCGGCCGCGGTGGTGCCGTTCTCGTTCACCGACCCGGGGACGTGGCAGGCGGCGTTCGAGGGCGTCGAATCCGCGTTCGTGATGCGGCCGCCGCAGATCGGGAACGTCAAGCGGGACATGGTGCCCGCCCTGGAGGCGGCGCGGCGGGCCGGTGTGCGGCGGATGGTCCTGCTGTCCCTGCAGGGCGCCGAGCGCAACCCGGTCGTCCCGCACCACGCCCTGGAGAAGTGGCTGCGGGCGTCCGACGTGGAGTGGACGTTCGTCCGGGCGGGCTTCTTCATGCAGAACCTCTCCACCACGCACGCGGCGGACATCCGCGACCGCGGCGAGATCGTCCTGCCGGCCGGGCACGGCCGGACCTCCTTCGTCGACGCCCGCGACGTCGCCGCGGTGGCCGCCCGCGCGCTGAGCGGGGACGCGCTCGTGCGGCGCGCCGTCACCCCCACCGGCGACCGCGCGCTCACCTACACCGAGGTCGCCGCCGCGCTCTCCCGCGAACTGGCCCGCCCCGTCCGCTACACCCGCCCCGGCCCGCTCCGCTTCTGGCGCCACGTCCGCGCCCAGGACACCCCACGCGCCGAGTCCGCGGTGATGCTCGCCCTCTACACCTCCTGCCGCTTCGGCCTCGCCGCGCGCGTCACCGACGACGTCTCCCTCGTCCTCGGCCGCCCACCCCGCACCTTCGCCGAGTTCGCCCACGCGGAGCGCGCCGCGTGGGCCTCTCGGACGGCGGCGCCGTAGGGGTACGGCGTCAGGTCGCGGTGACGGTCACCCCGTCGACCACCCAGTACCAGTTGTTCGCACCGGTGTACCGGAACCGGAACCCCACGCTGGTGGCGTTCGCGGGGACGGTCAGTGTCACGGACTGCGGCTGGGAGAGGACGTCCGTCGTGTACGCCTTCACGCGGGTGGGTGTGCCGCCGTTGAACGAGGCGAGGATCTCGGCGGTCTGGCCGCCCTCCTGGCGGTAGAGCGTGGTGAAGGCGAGCGTCACCCGGCTCGCGCCCCGCACGTCGTACGCCGGGGTCACCAGCGTCGAGTCGTACGGTCCGGAGAACGCCTTGTCCGCCCACTCGTCGGAGTCCGCGACGGCGAAGATCCCGCGCGAGCGGACGTTCAGCTCCCGCGACTGGTCGCGCTGCGTCCGCGACCAGAACTCGTCGGTCGTGAACGACCAGCCGCGCCACTCCGTCACCCCGCCCGTGCCCATCGCGTTGTTCGCCACCGACCAGCCGCTCGGCGGGGTGCGGGTGAAGCCGGTGACGGCGGCAGGGATGCCGGTCTCGTCGACGCGCGGGGCCAGCGCGGGGCGCAGGGCCTCGAACGGGTCCGTCGAACGCTCCTGGACCGGCCGGCCGTCCAGGCCCCACGCCGGATCCGGCGCGATGCCGAGCTGGCGGAACACCGTCGCGGCGACGTCCACAAGCCGGGTGTCCTGCGGGCGCGCGCCCGCCGCGATCCCCGGGCCCTGGGCCAGCACGAACGTCCTGCGCTCCTCGATCGCGCTGCCGCCGTGGCCGCCGGCGTCCAGGTGGCCGTGGTCCGTCGCGACGATCACGGTCCAGCGCTCCTGCGCGTAGCTCGGACGGGCCTTGATCGCCGCGTGCAGCCGGCCCAGGTAGCCGTCCTGCACCGCGATCGCGTCCAGGTACGCCTGGCTGCCCGCGCCGCTGTTGTGCCCCACGATGTCCGTCTGGCCGAAGTACGCGAACACCACGTCCGGGTTCTGGTCCCGCAGCACCGACTCCGTCTCCGCGGCGATCGTCGCGTCGTGCCCCACGTATCCGTCGCGGTCCCCGTCCAGCACCAGCTTCGCGTCCGCGCCGGCCGTCACCGTGCCCTGCGCGTCCAGCGGCTTCCAGTCGACCGCGGCGTACGTCGACAGCGCGGGCCGCACCTGTGCCAGGCGGGCCAGGAAGCCGGGGTAGCGGGCGTAGTCCTTGCCCGCGAACGCGTTGTCCTTCACCCCGTGCTTGTCCGGCCACACCCCGGTCGAGATCGTCGACCAGCCGGGGCCGGAGGAGGTGGCGGCCATCGGGTTCGCGTACAGCAGCGACGTCCCGAACGTGCCGTTCGCCATCATCCCCTTCAGCGCAGGGGCGTTGGCGGCGTCGATCCGGTCGTACCGCAGGCCGTCCATCCCGACGACCAGCACCTTGTCGGCACTCGTCCCGTTCGGAAGGGTGGGCGCGGCGGTGGCGGCGGTGGCCGGGAGGGCGGTCGCCGCGGCGGTCGCGGCACCGGCGGCGAGGAGGGTGCGGCGGGGTATGCGAGGGGTACGCACGAGGAGTCCTCCGATTCTCGCGGGGCGGATCTGCCCCTGCGGGACGATGGCGGGTGGGGGTGAACGCGTGGGGGCGGGGGTGGGAACGGTGGTTCGCGTGCGGCAGACCATTCCGCACGGTCGCCGTGCGGCACGCCCGGGAGCACCCGGCGGCCGCCGGGCGGCGGCCCGGATACGTCCGCCCGGCCGGCGAGCAGCGGCCCGAATACCTCCGCCCAGCAGGCGAGCAGCGGCCCAGATACCTCCGCCCGGCCGGCGAGCAGCGGCCCGAATACCTCCGCCCAGCAGGCGAGCAGCGGCCCAGATACCTCCGCCCGGCCGGCGAGCAGCGGCCCGAATACCTCCGCCCAGCAGGCGAGCAGCGGCCCGGATACCTCCGCCCAGCCGGCGAGCGGCGGCCCAGATACATCCGCCCAGCCGGCGAGCGGCGGCCCAGATACATCCGCCCAGCCGGCGAGCGGCGGCCCAGATACCTCCGCCCGGCCGGCGAGCGGCGGCCCAGATACCTCCGCCCGGCCGGCGAGCGGTGGCCCGAAAACTTCAGCCCGGCCGGCGTTTGAGGCCACCGGGCGGAGCCCGGTATCCGCGGCGGTGCCGCGAGCAGGGGGTTCGGGGCGGCACGCCCCCGGCCGCCCGCAGGGCCACGCAGTCGAGCTGCAGATCGACTCACCGGGGTGGGTCAGTTGGCCATGGCGGACTTCCACGCGGCGATGTGCGCGGGCAGGTTCTCCGAGATGTCGTCCCAGTCCGGCTGGAAGACGTCCACGCCGGTGAGGAGCTTGTCCAGGGCGACCGCGTTGGCGTCGGTGGGCTTGACGTCCGCACGCGCGGGGAAACCGCCGCCGATGGCGCTGACCTGCTTCTGCGCACCCTCCGACAGCATGAAGTCGAGCAGCTTGCGCCCGTTGGCCGCGTGCGGCGCGTCCGCGACGAGCCCGGCCGCGTACGGCAGGGCGAACGTCGTCGGGCGCCCGCCCTCCCGCGCGGGGAACCAGATCCCCAGGTTCGGCATCGACGCGGACTGCGCGAAGTTCATCTGCACGTCCCCGTTGGCGACGTGCAGCTCCCCCTTGTCGACCTTCGGCGCGAGCTTGGACGTGGAGGACGACGGCCCGACGTTGTTGGCCTGGAGCTTCTTCAGGTAGTCCATGGCCTGCTCCCGCCCCCCGAAGTCGTGCATCGCCTTGATCACGACAGCCGTCCCGTCCCCCGCGACCCCCGGCGTCGAGTACTGCAGCTTGTCCGCGAACTTCTCGTCGAGCAGCTCCTCCCACGTCCTCGGCGGCCGCTTCAGCTCCTTCTTGTTGTAGACGAAGGAGAAGTAGTTGTTGACGACGGACGTCCAGGAACCGTCCGCCGCCCTGTCCCCCTGCGCCACCTGGTCGACGCCGGCCGGCTCGTACTCCTCCAACAGCCCCTTGCCGTCGGCCTGCTGGATGAACGGCGGCAAGGTGACGAGCACGTCGGCCTGCGTGTTGGACTTCTCCCGCAGCGCCCGCTGGACCATCTCCCCCGAGCCGCCCTCGACGTACTTCACCTCGATCCCGGTCTTCTTCTCGAAGTCCGCGAAGACCCGGTCGTACCACCCGTCCCCGTTCTCCCCCTTGAGCCCGTCCGCGCTGTAGACGGTGACGACATCGGGGTCGGCCGCGGCGGAGTCGCCGGCGCAGGAGGTGACGGAGAGGGCCAGGGCGAGGCTGCCGACGACGGCGGCCACGGGCCGGAGCGGGGAGCGGTGGCGAGGCATGACGTGGTCCTTTTCTGGAGGAGGAGGGTATTAACGGCGTTAACGGTGCGGGCGTCGAGGAGGCGGGGTGTCAACGCCGTTGACGGGGCACACCTGTTCGGAGCGCGGGGTATTAACGGCGTTAACGGTGCGGGGAGTCAGCGGTAGGACGCCCGGGTCCGCACCCGCGACAGCGCGAGCAGCACCAGGAGCGTCGTGGCCATCAGGACCACCGCGACCGCGGACCCGGTGAACAGCGACCCCCGGTCCGTCGCGGTGAAGACGAGCACCGGCAGCGGCATCCAGTCCGGGGGGTAGAGCATCATCGTGGCGCTCAACTCGCCCATGGACAGGGCGAAGCAGAGCCCGGCCGCCGCGTTCAGCGACGGCAGCAGCAGCGGCAGCCGCACCCGGAACAGCACCCGTGCGGGACGCGCCCCGAGCCCCGCCGCGGCCTGCGCGTACGCCGGGTCGAGCCGCGCGAGCGCCGCCGACACCGACTGGTAGGCGAACGCGGTGACCAGCACGGTGTGCGCGAGGACGACGATCCACCGCGTGCCGTTGAGCAGCACCGGCGGCTGTGAGAACGCCACGAGCACGGCGAGCCCGACGACGACCGACGGCACGGCGACCGGCAGCACGAACAGCGCGTCGACGAGCCGCTTCCCGGCCGCCGGCAGGTGCTGCGCGGCGAGCGCGGCCCAGGTCCCGAGCGTCAGGGCGAGCAGGCTCGCGACCGCCGCCGTGACCAGGCTGGTGGTGAGCGCCTGCAGCGCCTCGCCGCGCAGCGCGGACGCGTAGTGCGACACCGTCGGCCCGGACGGGAACGCGCCGGACCAGTTCGTCGCGAACGACGCCGCCACGACCACCGCGAGCGGCACGGCGAACAGCGGCACGAACAGGACGAGGAAGAGCGCCCAGGAGGCCCACCTCCCGGTGCGGCTATGCACCAACACGACGGGCCGCCCTTCGGTAGAGGGTGTAAAGGCCGACCGACAGCGCGACGCTGACGACGGCGACGACGCAGGCCCCGGCGTAGTCCGACTCGAGGATCGCCTTGCCGTAGACGAGCGTCGGCAGGGTGGTGACGCCCTTCGCCCCGGTGAACAGCACGATCCCGAACTCGTTCAGGCACAGCACGAGCACCAGCGCGCCGCCGGCGGCCAGCGCGGGCAGCGCCTCGGGCAGGATCACCCGCCGGACGATCCGCGCGGGCCGCGCGCCGAGCGAGGAGGCGACCTCGATCTGCGCGGTGTCGAGCTGGGAGAACGCGGCGAGCAGCGGGCGCATCACGAACGGCGTGAAGTACGTGATCTCCGCGAGCAGCACGCCCCAGGGGGTGGTGAGGAACCGGAACGGGCCTTCCGCGGCCCCGGTGGCGTCCGTCCACAGCCCGTTCGCCATCCCGACGCTGCCGTAGACGAAGAGCAGGGCGAGCGTGATCAGGAAGGACGGGAAGGACAGGAACACGTCCACGAACCGGGCGACGGCCTTGGCGCCGGGGAACGGCACGAACGCGATGACGAGCGCGAGCAGGAAGCCGAGCACGAGGCAGCCGGCGGTCGCGCCGACCGCGAGGACCACGGTGGTCAGCAGCGCCTCGCGGAACACGGCGTCGCCGAGGACCTGCGCCCAGGCGCCGGGGGCGAGGCTCTCGTCGACGACGAGGGCCAGCGGGTAGACGAAGACGGCCGCGAGGAGGGCGACGGGCGGCAGCGCCCAGAGCCAGGGGCGGACCGCGCGGAGGAGTCCGGGCCCGGGGCGGGCCGCGGGGGACCCGGGGCCGGGCGGGTGGTCCGCCGCGTGCGGAACCGCCTCCCGCACTGTTGCGCTAGCCATGCGACACCCCCGCGTCGAGCAGCACCGCGTCGTCGGGCGCGAAGTGCAGTGCGACGTCCGAACCCAGGGCCGGTGTCTCCTTGAGCTCCCGCAGGTCGGCCGTCACCCGGTGCCCGGCCACGTCCACGTACAGCCGGTGGACGGCCCCCCGCCACTGCACCTCCCCGAGCGTCCCGCGCAGGGTGTTGGGCCCCTCGCCGAGGCCCACCAGGTGCGGCCGGACGCACAGCGTGGCCGCCGCGCCCTCCGCCGCCGCCCCGGTGGCGACCTTCAGGGGCACGCCCTCGAAGGACACCCCCGCCCCGGTCACCCGCACGGGCAGCAGGTTCGCGTTGCCGACGAACGACGCCGTGAACTCCGTCCGCGGCCGCCGGTAGAGCTCCTGGGGCGTCCCGACGTCGACGAGGCGGGCGCGGTCCATGACGGCGATGCGGTCGGCGAGGGTGAGCGCCTCGACCTGGTCGTGGGTGACGTAGAGCATGGAGACGTCGGGCAACTCGCGATGCAGGCGCGCGAGTTCGGCGAGCATCCCGGAGCGCAGCTGCGCGTCGAGCGCCGACAGCGGTTCGTCCAGCAGGAGTACGGCGGGCTTGATGGCCAACGCCCGCGCGATGGCCACGCGTTGCTGCTGGCCGCCGGAGAGCTCGCGCGGGTGGCGGCGGGCGTAGTCGGCCATGCCCGTGAGTTCGAGCGCCTCGGCGACCCGGCCGGGGATCTCCCGGCGGGGCACCTTGTGCGCGCGGAGCCCGAAGGCGACGTTCTCCTCGACCCGCAGGTGCGGGAAGAGCGCGTAACTCTGGACGACCATCCCGATCCCGCGCCGGTACGGCGGCAGGTCGGTGACGTCCCGGTCGCCGAGGTGCACCCGGCCCGAGGCGGGGGCGACGAAGCCGGCGACGGCGCGCAGCGCGGTCGTCTTGCCGGAGCCGGAGGGGCCGAGCAGGGCCATGACCTCGCCGGGTGCGACGGTCAGGTCGAGCTGGTCGAGGACGGTGTGCTGCCCGTAGGCGACGGAGACCTTCTCGAAGCGGATCCCGCCCGCGGGCGCGCTCACGAGCGCAACCCGTCGATGAGGTCCGGGAGTTCGACCACCGAGGCCAGCACGTGCGTCGCACCGTGGGCCGTGAGCCTGTCCTTGTCGTGGGCGCCGGTGAGCACGCCGGCGACGATGCCCGCGCCGGCGCGGACGCCGCTGAGCATGTCGTAGGCGGTGTCGCCGGCGACGGCGACGTGGCGCACGTCGTCGGCGGCGCGGGTGCGCAGGAGGGCGGTGAGCACCAGGTCGGGGTACGGGCGGCCGCGGCCGCCGGCGTCGGCCGGGCAGAGGGTGAGGTCGGCGAGGTCGCGCCAGCCGAGCGCGTCGAGGATCGCGTCCTGGGTGACGCGGGCGAAACCGGTCGACAGGACGACGGTGCGGCCGCTCTCGCGCAGCGCGGCGATCGTCTCGGCGGCGCCCGGGACCGGGGCGATGCGGTCGGCGTCGACGCGTTCGGCGTAGGCCCGCTCGAAGGCGGCGTTGGCCTCGCGGGCGCGGGTCTCGTCGCCGCCGAGGAGGTGGCGGAAGACGGCGATCTTCGACTCGCCCATGGTGGCGCGGACGTGGTCGAGCATGGACGCCGGGTCCTCGCCGACGTGTGCGGCGGCGGCCCGGAAGGACTCCTCGACCAGGCCGTCGTCGGCGACGGTGGTGCCGGCCATGTCGAGCACGACGAGGTGTGCGGTGTGCTGCACGGTCATGTGTGTCACCAGCCCAGTTCGTGTGCGGTCTTCTCGGCGATCGCCGGGGAGCAGGTCATGCCGCGCCCGCCGGGCCCGGTCACCAGCCACACCCCGTCGCGCACCTGCTCGCGGTGGACGACGCGGGTGGTGTCGACGCACTGCGCGTACACCCCCGCCCAGCGCCGGCGCACCCGCGGCAGCGGGCGGCCGAGGAGCGTCTCGACGACCGCGGCCAGGTGCTCGTACGGCTCCTCGACGGTGTCGAACGCGAAGGGGTGCTCGTACTCGTGTGTGTCGCCGACGGTCAGGCCGCCGTCGAGGCGCTGGACCATCAGCAGCTGCATGCGGTGCTCGGCGGCGACGGGGGCCTGCGGCTGCGCGGCCTCCAGCGCGGCGGAGTCGTACGCGGGGTAGTAGCGGAAGCTGTCGGCGTCGGCGACCGAGGTGGTCAGCGGCTCGCCGAGCGGGTCGGTCTGCATCATCTGGAGGCGGACGCGGCGCACCGGCAGCTCGGGGGCGAGTTCGCGGACGAGGCCGGAGAGGGCGGCGCCGGGGGCGAGGATCACGTGGTCGCCGCGGTGGATGTCGCCGTGGTCGTCGCGGACCGCCGCGGGGCCGGTGACGTCGCGGACCTCGCGGCCGGGGAGGAAGGTGTACCGGCCGGAGGCCAGCAGGGCCTCCCGGAGCGCGAGTTGGGCGGTGCGGGGTTCGACGGCCGCGTCCCGCTCGCAGTACAGCGCGGCGGTGAACTCCCCACGCAGCGCCGGGTTGAGGGCCCGGGCCTCCTCCCGCGTCAGCAGCTTGCGGCCGCGGGCGGCGGCGTCCGGGGCGGCCACCGCGGCCTCGGCGACGGCGAGTTCGGCGTCTGTGCGGACGGGGGTGAGCGAGCCGTTGGCCCGGAACCCGAGCCGCGGGACACGCGCCCCGAGCTCCTCCCAGAGCTCCCGGGCCCGCAGCGCCGTCTCCAGCTCCTCGCCGGCCGCCCGGCCGCTCACCCATATCTGACCGAAGTTGCGCAGGCTCGCGCCCCGGGCCTCCTTCTCGCGCTCGATCTGTACGACCTCGTGGCCGGCTTCCACTGCGTGCCAGGCGTGCATGGTTCCCACCACGCCGGCTCCTACGACGATGACTCTCACGCCCTGAACGGTCGCGGCCGGCGGTGGCGCGGCGAGGACACGCCGGTGACGGAAGGGTGAACCGGGGCGCAATGTTGGACTAGACCCGTTACCTTTCCGTGACCCGAGTGCACGGGTGACGCACTGTCAGAACTGACGCATCACCGACGTGTTCGACCGTCCGCTACGGCGCCAGGTGCGTCGTGAAGCTGAACCGGTCACCGCGGTACAGCGTCCGCACCCGCTCCAGCGGCTCCCCCGCGGAGTCCCGCGACACGCGGTGGAGGAGCAGCATCGGCAGCGCGGGCGGGGTGCCGACGAGCAGCGCCTCGCGCGGGGTCGCGAGCACGGTCTCGATGCGCTCGTCGGCCGCCCCGAAGGCGATGCCGAGCCGGTCGCGGAGGTAGGCGTAGAACGAGGAGTCGGGGTCGAAGTCGGCGTCCAGGCGCGGGGCGCGCGCCACGGCGACGTACGTGCTCTCCAGGCCGACCCGTTCGTCGTCCGCGAGCAGCACGCGCTCCAGGTGCCAGACCGGCTCGCCGGGCGCGACGCCGACCTCGGGGGCGAGGGCGGCCGTGCAGGGGAAGCGGTCCAGGGTGATCAGGCTGCGGCCGGGGGTGCGGCCCTGCCGGCGCACGCCCTCCGTGTAGCTCGCCAGCGCCAGCGGCTGCTCCAGCTTCGGCCCCGCGACCACCGTCCCGCGCCCCTGCCGCCGCAGCCGCCCTTCGAGCAGCAGCTCCCGCAGCGCCTGGCGGACCGTCTCCCGCGAGACCTCGTAGCGGACGGCGAGGTCCCGCTCGGTCGGCAGCAGCCCGCCCTCCCCCAGCTCGTCCATCACCTGCGCGACGCGCGCCTTGACGGCGTAGTACTTGGGCACCCGGCCGTGCTCGGGGATGCCGGACCGGACGGGGGAGCCGGGGACGTGCTGCTGCGGGAAGTTCACCCGTGGAGGGTGTCAAACCCAGGTGAACGCGGGGCGACGGGCAGGGGGTGCGGGCCGCTGCGGGCCCCGCGACGGCAGCCGCCCGTGCCGCGGGTCGCGGCGCGGCCGCCGCGAGGCGCCCCGCCGCAGGCCTGCTTCTGCGTCGCCCTCCGGCCGGGCCGGAGCCCCCCGGGTGCCGGGCGGACTCCGACCCCCGGGGCTCGCCCGTCAGGGCTTGACCACGGCCACCTGCAGCTCCGTGACCCAGTCGTCCCTGTCCTCCGGGCACTCCAGGTTGATCTCGCGCGGGTAGCCCGAGGAGCGGTAGCCGTTCTCGTCGATCCAGTGCGCCAGCGCCTGGGCGGCGGGCAGGATCGACTCCATCGAGCCGCGGTGGACGATGGTGGCGGCGCCGGCGACCGGCGGCAGGTCGTGGACGAGGAACTCGCCGTCCCGGGGCGGCGCGGCGACGACGACGGCGGCGTGGACGGTGACGCTGCCGCCGCCGTCGGGGACGTCCTCGTAGAACGCGACGCCCGGGCCGGTCGGGGCGACGCCCGCCGCGTGCAGGCGCTGGAACAGCTGGTCGTAGAGCGGGCCGATCACCGGGCCGACGTCCTCCGGCTCGAAGCTCGCCGCGGGCGCGCTCAGTTCGGCGACCCGCATCGCGGGGATGTCCTTCAGTACGACGTCGTTCGTGGGCATGCGTCCCTCGCTCTCGATCGACCGGAGCCTCGCCTCGACCTGCACCAGCCGCGCCGCGGACGCCTGCATCGCGGCCTCCAGCTCGGCCCGCCGCAGCCGCAGCATCGCGCGCAGTTCCTCGGTGGTGACCTTCTCGTCCAGGATCCGCCCCACCTGTTCGAGGGTGAGCCCGAGGTCCTTCAGCGCGATGACCCGGTTCAGCCGGGCCAACTGGCCCGCCGAGTAGTAGCGGTAGCCGCTGGCCGCGTCCACGCGCGCCGGGCGCAGCAGCCCGACGGCGTCGTAGTGCCGCAGCATGCGAACCGACACGCGGCCGTGCCGGGCGAAGTCTCCGATGGTGAACATGATGGCTCCGACTCCATCGCCTGACACGGTGTGAGGGTCAACACGCTAGCGCCGGCCACTCCCCGCGAGACATACGTGAACATGTTCAAGAGCGGGACGGGGAGGGATCGGTCATGGTGAGTGGGCTGCTCATGCCGCTCGGGCGGGCGCGGAGGCCGGAGCCGGCGGGGCGCGAGGCGTCGGGGGGCACGGAGGCGACGGGGATCCTCGACCTCGGGCATCCGCGGGTGGCCGCCGCGGTGCGGGCGATGGGGGTGGAGGACGCGGGCGGTCTGGAGGCGTTGCGGCGGGCGCACCGGTGGATCGCCGCGGAGGTGCGGCCGGTGTACGCGGTGGAGGAGACGCGACCGGTGTCCGAGGTGCTGCGGCGCGGGCGCGGGTCGTGCAGTCAGCGGATGGCCGTCCTGGAGGCGGTCGCCCGGACTTGGACGTGCCGACGCGGGTGCGGGGGCTGGTGGTCGACGGGCGCTTCTGGTACCCGCGCTTCCCGCGGATGCGGCGGGTCGTGCCCGCGGAGGTGGTGCTCGCCTGGCCGGAGTTCCGCGTCGACGGCCGCTGGCTGTCCGTGTCGGAACTCTTCGCGAGCGCCGGGGCCGGCCGGGCCGGCGAGGACGGGGGCTTCTCCGACACGGGCCCCGAAACCCTCTTCGAGGCGGTCTCCCGTACCGCCGTCGACTGGGACGGCACCGCCGTCTGCCCCGCCTCGGCGGGTCCGTGCGACCTCTCCGCGCACCTCCTCGTCGACCTGGGCCGCTTCGACTCGCGCGACGAGCTGTTCGACCGGCACGGGCAGACGCTGTGCCGCGCGGCGCGGCTCCTGGCCGGGCCCGTACCGGGGCGGCGGACGGCGGGTCTCTAGCGGCGCGGGCCGTCGGTGTCGCGGTCCGCGTGATGCGGGTCGAAGTGTTCGAGGGTGCCGGTGACGGTGAGGACGCGGTCGAGGAGCGGGGGGCGGTTGTCGAGGTGGAGGGTGACGCCCGCGGCGGCGGTGCGGCGGTGCAGCATGAGCAGGACGCACAGGCCCATCGAGTCGATCCCGCCGAGCGCCGCGCAGTCCACGCGCAGGTGGCGCAGCCCGGGGGTGGCGGTGAGGTGGGCGACGGCCTCGTCGAGGAACCGCTCGGAGTCGTCGTAGTCCAGGAACCCGCGCACGGCCAGGACGAGCGTCGTGCCGTCGGCGCTGGGGACGGTGGTCGTCGCCAGCGCTTCTCGTCGTGGCGCGGGTGCGGATGTCATGCGGGAGTCCTGGGGTCGGGAGCGGGGCAGGTTCTGCGGAGCGGTTCTCGGGAGCGCTTGCCCCGTTCGGGGCCGGGTATGCCGGGCGGGGGTCCGCCCGACGGGCCGTCGGGCGTCACGCGGTGAACCGCCCGCGGGTGTGGCCGTCCACCGCGCTGAGGTGTCGGGTGCGCGGCGCGGCGATGACCATGACGGCCATGTCGTCGTGCGGCCGCGCGCCGACCCACTGCGCGGCGAGCATCTGGACGTGCTCGACGATCGCCTCGGCGGGCATCGCCGCGCACTGCGCGACCGCCTCCCGCAGCCGCCGCTCCCCGAACAGCTCGTCGCCGAGCGGACCGCCCTTGGCCTCGGTGATGCCGTCGGTGTAGAGCACGCAGAACTCGCCGGGCGCGAGCCGCGCCTCCACCGTCGTGGAGCGCACCTGCGGCAGCGCGCCGACCAGCGTGCCGCGCGAGGTGATGTCGTCGACCGTGCCGTCCTGCCGCACGACCATCGCCTGGGGATGCCCGGCGTTGGTGATCCGCAGGCGCACGGAGCCGGCCTCGCGGACGGCGGAGGCGAGGACGAGGGTGGCGAAGCGGGTGTGGTGGGAGTTGAGCAGCGCGCCGTTGAGGAGTTCGAGGACCCGCTGGTGGTCGCCGGCCATCGGCAGGAGCGCGTGCAGCGTGTTGCGGATCTTGCCCGTGAGGACGGCCGCCTCCAGCCCCTTTCCGCACACGTCGCCGAGGACAGCGAACGACGGCTCGCCCTCGGTGACGGCCGGGTGGACGTCGTAGAAGTCGCCGCCGATCCGCTCGTGGTCCTTCGAGGGGCGGTAGCCGCCGGCGAACTCCACGCCGGAGACCTGGTGGAGCACCGGCGGCAGCAGGTCGCGCATCAGCGTCCGCGAGAGCGAGGACTGCTCGGCGTAGAGCCGCGCCGCGGACATCGCCGCGCCGGCGCGGGCCGCGAACAGCCGGGCGAAGACCTCCTCGGCCTCCGTGAACGCCTCCCTGCCGTCCCGGCGCAGCAGCACCAGCGCGCCGGCCGGGACGCCGTGCCCCGGCAGCGGGGTGATGACGATCGATCCCACGTCGCCGAAGCCGTCGGGGACCATCCAGACGGGAGCCGTCGCCGGGTCGATCCAGCGGGAGGGGACCGGCGGGAAGCCCTGCAGCGCCTCGCCGAGGCCGGGGACGTCCGCGGGATCGGCGTCGAGCTGGCCGCGGGCGGGCTCACCGCCCTCGACGCAGCTCACCACCGGCAGCAGCCGGCCGACGCGCGGGGCGATGACCAGGGCCGCGTCGGCGAGGTGCCGGGAGGCGAGCTGCGCGGTGGTGTCCATGCAGCGGGCCGGGTTGAGCGACGACAGCAGGGTGTTCGACGCCTCGGCGAGGAACGCGGTGCGCTCGCGCTCGATGCGCAGGGCCTCGCGGGCGAGGCGGTGGTCGGTGTCGTCGACGAACCACCAGGCGACGTCGCCGTCGTCGGTCACCGTGGGGTGGGCCTCGTAGCTCCGCTCCCCCACCGCGCCCGTCACGATGCCGGTCGCCGGCTCGTCGGACGTCGTCACGGCGTGCGCGCGGGTCAGCCAGGCGGGGACGGCGCCGGCGAGCGGCGCGCCCTCGGCGAGGTCGGGGAAGAGCGCCACGGCGCGCGGGTTCGCGTGGCGGAGCGTCCCGGCCCGGTCGGCGACCAGGACCGGGTAGGGCACCGTCGTCCATGCGGCGGGCGCCGGAGCGGGGACGCTCGGGGCGGGTGCCTGCCGGGCGGAAGTCATGAATCGGAGGGCCCGCTGTGCGAACCCCTCACCTCATCCGGTCGAAAAAATGTTGCCGTTCGGCAACCATCCTCCATGGGTGGGGCCGCTGGCAACCGTGAACGGGGTCCCGATTCTCCCCGGACCGCCACTCTCCCGGCAATCCGGGCGCGGACGGGGGACGGCGGAGGCCGGCCGCGGACCGTGCGGGCGGGTAGCCGCTGGTCAACATGTCGCGTACGGGTGTCGACGGCGCGGAACCCGACGCCGCCGGGAGAGGTGAAGGTATCGGGGAGGAGTGTGAAGTCGTTCATGATGTCCCGTACATGTCCACGGCGACCCGGGGCACAAGGGCCGCATGGACGAGAGAGAAGAGGGCCGTGTCCCCCGTCAGGACACGCAGGGTTCGGCCTCGGGGTCGACGAAGCAGGCGGAGCGACGGCCGGAGAGCACGCCGAGGAAGGACCGGGACGCGTCCCCCGACGGACGGCGGGAGACGCGCAGCGAGCGCGCGGACCGGCAGTGGGGCGAGCTGCTGCAGGAGCTGCGGGTCGCGCAGACGGGTGTGCAGATCCTGTTCGCCTTCCTGCTCGCGGTGGCCTTCCAGCCCCGCTTCGAGGAGCTCGGCTCCACGGACCGCGCCATCTACATCATCACGGTCGTCCTCGGCTCCGCCACGGCGGGAGCGCTCATCGGGACGGTGTCCTTCCGCCGGCTCCTCTCCGGCCAGAAGCTCAAGACGCGGACCGTCATCTGGGCCTCCAAGCTGACGATGGTCGGCCTGGTGCTCCTCTACTTCACGATGGTCTCGACCTTCCTGCTCATCCTGCGGGTGGTCACCCACAACTGGCTGGCGATCCTGCTCGTCACCGGCATGGCGACGTGGTTCGCCCTGTGCTGGTTCATCATGCCGCTGTGGGTCCGGGCCACCGCCCGCAAGGACCCGGACCCGGACGAGGAGGACGACGACTGAGGTCCTGGTCCTCGGAGCGTGGTCAGCGGCCGGACGCCCGTGAGGGCGGTCCGGCCGCGTCCGCGAGCGGCGGTGCGGGGAGGGGGGCGCGGCAAGGGTCCGTGACCGGACCGGGGCGGGATCGTTGACCCCGGCATGAAGATCACGAAGGTTCTCGTCCCCGCCGCCCTCGCCGTCGCGCTCCTGTCCGCCGTCGCGCCCGCGGCGAGCGCGGAGGAGCCCGCTCCCCCGACCGGGGTGACCATGGCCCAGACCTACCACTCCACCCTCGACATCAGCGATGTCGAGCCCACCTCACCGGACGAACTGACCCCGCGCGAGCGCGAGACCCTCGCCGCGGTCCTCCCCTTCGTGGCGAGCCTGTTCTCGTAAGCGGGGGCCGCCGCTCGGCGGCCGGAGGGTGTCAGCCGGCCTTCCGGGCCGCCCGCCGCGCCCGCCGCCGGACGCGGCGCGCCGCGTAGTGGCGCTCCGCCCGCTCCCGAAGCGGTGACGCCGCGAACCACAGCCCCGCCGACAGCCCCCCGTACGCGAGCGAATCCCACCCCCAGTGGTTCGTCACCGACCACCCCACCCCCATCGCCGTCCCCCACCACGCCGACTCCAGTCCCCGCCGCATCCATCGGTTCACACCGCCCGCCTGCCCGCTACGGCGTCCAGCAACTGCCACGCCTACGGCGGCGCGAATCGAGCGCCCGCGCCCGGGCGGCATCGGAGTCGGTGCGCGCCGTGCCGGGTAGGTGGGGGCGTGCGTGTCATGCGACGCGGCAGTAGAGACGTCCGCCGCCGTCTCGGGTGAGGGCGGACAGGACGGCCGAGGCGGTGTCGGCGTCGACGGGTCGCCCGTCGTGCGCGGTGCGGCGGGACCAGTCGAGGGCGGCGGCCCGGAGCGCCTGCGGCTCGGCCGCGGCGAGCGCGGCGGAGAGGCGGGGCGAGAGCGCGAACACGACGCAGACCCCGTCGTCGGCGACGACGCGGGGCTCCCCCGCGTCGAGCAGCTCGTCGTAGGAACCCCCGGCAAGGACGCACTCCCACACGACCACGGCCTCCTCCGCGTCGAAGTTGCCGACGGACAGCGTCGCGAACACGCGCCCCGGCCCCGCCGCGATCACGGCCGCAGCCGACGGGTCGTCCGGTGCGGTGAAGAAGTCGACGGCGGTGCTCATGCGCGCATCGTGCCAGGTGCCTCCGGCACACGGTGCCGCAGGTTTGCGTACGGGTGCCGCGGAATACGATGGCGGGGAGGAACGTTGGTGCGGGCGAGGCCGATCGGCGGCCGGAGTGAGGAGCGGTGATGAGCGAGCGTGTCGAGAAGGCCGTGCTGGCGGGGGGCTGCTTCTGGGGGATGCAGGACCTGGTGCGCAAGCAGCCGGGGGTCGTGGCGACGCGGGTGGGGTACAGCGGGGGCGACACCCCGAACGCGACCTACCGGAACCACGGGGACCACGCCGAGGCGATCGAGATCCTCTTCGACCCGAGCCGTACGAGCTACCGGGACATCCTGGAGTTCTTCTTCCAGATCCACGACCCGACCACCGCGGACCGCCAGGGCAACGACATCGGCCGCAGCTACCGTTCCGCCGTCTACTACGCCGACGACGAGCAGCGGAAGGTCACGCAGGACACCATCGCCGACGTCGAGGCCAGCGGGCTGTGGCCGGGGAAGGTCGTCACCGAGGTCGAGCCGCTGGGCGACTTCTGGGAGGCGGAGCCCGAGCACCAGGACTACCTGGAGCGCTACCCCAACGGCTACACCTGCCACTTCCCCCGCCCCGACTGGAAGCTCCCCCGCCGCGCGGACTCGACCGCCTGAGCCCGGGGCCGCGGCGCCGGCGGACGTGGGCGGACGACGCCCACGTTCCGGCACCGGTGCCTGCCCGCCGGCCGGAACGGCGTCAGTACGCCGTCGCCGCGTTGTCCTGCGCCCACCGCCGCTCGGCCTCCGAGCCGCCCGGCGGCGGGACGAGACCGTTGATCATCCACAGGTCCGCGCTGGTCTCGTCGACGTGGAACTCCCACTGCAGCCCGTCGTGCCGTTCGAGCCGGGGCTGGAGCATCTCCCGGATCCAGCGCGCGGTCCGCCGCCTGCTGCGCTCGTCCGGCAGCCGCCGCGCGATGTGGTCGATGACGACGCGGACCCCCACGGGGGCGGGCTCGCCGCCGATGTGGAAGTCTTCGGGGCGCAGCTCGTGGAAGAGCACGACCACGTAGAAGCGCGGCAGTCCGACCTCCTGGTAGTGGTCCGCGATCGCGGCGGCGAGTCCGTGCTTCTCCTCGGCGGAGAAGATCCCGGGCGTGTGGTGAACGGTCCACAGGGGCATGGCGGTCGCCCTCCTCTCGTCGTGCGCTTCAGCCCGCGGCCGGGATCGTCAGCCGCTCGACCGGCCCCGACAGCGCGGACTTGACGGCGGCGCTGACGTCGTCGGCGAGCACCTCGGTGTGCCCGGCCTCCAGGCCGTCGAGGATCCGCGCGGCCACGTCGGCGGGCTTCGCCTTCGGCCGGTCGACGGCCGCGACCATGTCGGTGTCGATGAACCCGGCGTGCACACCCACGACGTGCGTGTCCTGCGGGGCCAGTTCGAGCCGGAGCGAGTTGGTGAGCGACCACGCGGCCGCCTTGGAGACCCCGTACGCCCCGCTGCCGGCCAGCCACGACAGCACGGAGTGCATGTTCACCAGCGCGCCGCCGCCGTTCGCGGCGAGGACGGGCGCGAACGCCCGCGCGATGCGCAGCGGCCCGAGGACGTTGACGTCGAGCGTCTCGTCCACCCGCGCCAGGTCGCCGGTGAGCAGGGGCGCGGGCAGCAGGGTGCCGGCGTTGTTGAAGACGATCCCGGCGTCCCCCGCGAGGTCGGCGAGGGCGGCGACCGACTCCTCGGAGCGGACCTCGAGCGGGACGGTCACCACCTCGGGACGGTCGTCGGCGTACGCCGTGCGCGCGGTGGCGTACACCTTCCGCGCACCGCGGGCCAGCACCTCGTCGACCAGCGCGGCGCCGAGCCCGCGCCGTCCGCCGGTCACCACGACCACCTTGCCCGCCACCGCCGTCATGTCAGCCTCCCCATCTGGATAACGAGTCCGTTAGTCAGATGGAAGCACGTCCGGGCTGGCTAACGCAAGCATTAGTTACACTGGCGGGATGGCGATGAGGTTCGAGAAGCGGCTGGGCGACCGCGACGCGTGGGCGGTCGGCGACGGGTGCTCCGCCGGGCGGGTCCTGGACCTGCTGAGCACCCGCACGGTCTTCATGGTCGTGCGCGAGTGCTTCTACGGCACGACCCGGTTCGAGGACTTCGCGGCGCGGATCGGCACCTCCGCGCCCGCGGTGTCGCGCGCGCTCAAGCAGTTGGAGGCCGCGGGGGTCGTCGCCCGCACCCCCTACCGGGAGCCGGGGCGGCGGGCGCGCGACGAGTACCGGCTGACCCAGGCGGGCGAGGAGCTGCTGCCGGTGTTCCTGTCCCTCGTGCAGTGGGGCGACGCGCACCTGCAGGACGGCCGCCCGCCGCTGTCCTTCGTCGAGGCGGACACCGGGCGCGCGGTGCGGGTCCGGGTGACGGCGGAGGAGGCGGCGGAGCAGCCGTCCGACGGGATCGAGGTGCGCCTGCACCCGCGGGCGCGGGTCAGGGGCGGCGGTGGCGGCGCAGCCGGTGGGTGACGGCGCGCTGGGAGAGGGGGCCGAGGCCTTCGAGGGCGTGGGCGAGGACGGCGAGCTGCTCCAGGGAGTCGAGCGCGCGGGCGCCGCCCTCGGGGTCGACGCCCTCGTACAGCTCGATGCCGACGAAGGAGGCGGCCGCCGCGCGGGCGAGCCCGGCGGGGTCGGTGAACCCGGCGAGGGCGGTGCCGGCGAGCAGCCGGGTGAGGACGGCCTCCAACTCGTCGACCCACAGGGCGAGTCCGGCGGAGGTCGCGGCGGCCAGCGCGGGCGCGGTCTGGCCGGCGGCGAGGAGCTGGCCGAGGACGGCGACCTGCCCGGCCTCCCGCTCCTCGGCGTGCATCGCGCGGGCGAAGTCCAGGAGTTCGGTGAGCGAGTCCAGCTCCGCGAGCCGCCCGCGGTAGCGCGAGACGCGCTGCTCGGCCCCGAACACGCAGGCCGCGGCGAGGAGTTCGTCGACGGACCCGAAGTGGTAGAAGACCAGCGCCTGGTTGACCCCGGCGGTGGCCGCGATCGAGCGGGCCGAGGTCTTGGTGACGCCCTGCTCGACCAGGGTGCGCAGGGCGCCCTCCAGGAGCTTGCGGCGCGTGTCGCCGGCGGGGCTCATGCGCGGGCCTCCTCGCGGACGGGCCGCAGATCGTCGCGGAGCCGGCCGGCGTCGACGTACTCGGCGGTGAAGGAGCCCTCGTAGCCGAAGAGGAAGCCGAAGTGCCGGTTGGTGACGCGCACCCGGATCCGGAACCGCCCGGTGCTCTCGTCGAACGACTCGCGGACCTCGGCGTCGCCCCCGATCAGCGACGGCACGCGGACGTCCACCGGCCCCTCGCGGAAACGGTGCTGACCGGAGCGGATGAGGAGCGAGCCGTCGGGCTCGGCGCTCAGGTGGAGGTCGCTGGCGAGGTGCTGGTGGGTGCCGAGGTAGTCGAGCACGCGGTCCCGTTCGGGGCCGAGGACCATCGTGGCGTCGAACCGGTGCGGTCCGCCGGGGAGTTGGAACGTCCGCACGAAGGTGACCGTCTCGCGGCCGAAGGAGTCCGCGTACGGGAAGTTCTCGATGGTGAACGGCACGTCGCGGCCCTCGCGCGGCACGAGGATGTTGCGCGTCCCGCCGAGCCGGAGGAACGGCTTGACGAACGGAGCACCGTGGCGGATGCGGTCCATCGTGCCGCGCCCGACGCAGGCCTCGCCGCTGTCGAGGCCGACGGAGAAGCGCCGCCGGATCTCCGGGTGCAGGCGGCCGAAGTCGGCGCCCATGTGGGCGTGGAAGATCGAGGTCACGAGCGCTCCAGGGTGGCGAGCAGGCGGGGTGCGTCGGCGCGTCCGGCCGGAGTGCGGCGGCAGCGGCGCGCGGCGGGGGTGCCGGGCAGCGGGGGCAGGAGGAGGGCGAGCGCGGCGGTGGCCAACGCGGCGACGGGGTACGCGGCCAGGACGACGAGCACGACGACCAGCCGTGCGGCGCACTCCGCGAGCGCGCGGGCGAGCGCGGCGCGCGGCGTGGTGCCGCGCTCGCACCACAGCCGCAGCCGGTCGAACGACCACGCCGTCGCCCACCCCATCAGCGGCCGGAACACCAGGCGGTCGGCGACGGCCCCGAAGCCGCCCCACCGCGGGCGGTAGTCGTACCCGGTCAGGAACCGGATCCCGTCCGGCCCGGGGACGTACCGCCAGTAGCCGCTGCCCTCGGCGAGCAGCGACAGCGGGTGCCCCGACGCGAACCGCAGCGCCGACACCCGCGAGCCGTCCGACCGCTGCCGCTCCCCCGCGCTCACCCCCGTCCCGGCGACCCACAGGAACGGCAGCACCCGCGTCGCGTACCGGAACCGCTGCGGCTCGTCCTCCCCGCGCGGCAGGTACGCGATCGAGGTGAACCTCAGATCCCACGACTGGTGCCGCGCCGGGTCCTGCGTGCGGTCCCACAGGACGTCCATGTCCGCGTCCACCAACGTCTCGGCGTACAACCCCATGCCCTGCTCCCCCCTTACTCTTGAGCGTTCGCTCAAACCGGCAGGTAGCCGAGTTTGAGCGAACGCTCAAGTGGCTCGGGCGGACGGTGCGTGAAGCGCTGGCCCGCCGGAGAACGACTGGTGGCGGGGGTGGACCACCGCGCTGCAGTCCGCCGCATGAAGACGTACGCGCTCGGGCCGACGAAGCTCCTCACCGCGGCCGAGCGGCTGCTCGTCGGCAAGGGGGTCGACTCGGCCGTCGGGGCCGGGCGGGCCGAGGACTGGGGCGGGCTCGACGGCGGAGTCCACCTGTACACCGCCCTGCGGGGTCGGGGCAGCTGCCGGATCCTCGTCGGCTTCCGCTGGGTCGACCAGCGGGAGATCGTCGACTGGGAACGCGCCCCGCGCTGGCGGGAGTCCGCCTCCGGGGGCGCTCCCTCCTGGAGCGCGACCCCCACCGAGTCCGAGCGCGTCCTGGGCCTCGCCCACGCGGACCCCCGGGTCCGTGCCGCCGCGCTGGCCCGCCCGCTGCCCTCCTCCGTACTGCCGCTCGTCCTGATCCGCTGCTCGGACTCCGACGAGCGCGTACACGACCTCGCCCGTACGGTCCTCACCCGCGCGCTCGCCGCCGCGGACGAGGCCCTGCTGCGCGACTCGCGCCCCTGGCCGCGCTGGTGAGCGTACGGCGGCAGCACGGCGGGTGGGTGCGGCAGGCCGTGCTCGGGCGGCTCGGCGGGCTGCCGGAGGCGGCGCGGGCCGAGCTCTTGTCGGCCCGCGACCGGGACGCGCGGATCGCGGGCGTGCACGCCGCGGCCGTGTACGGGAGCCTCGGCCCGACGCGGGCCCTGGCCATCGCCGCGACCGACCCCGACCACGGGGTGCGGCTGCACGCGCTGCGCGTGGTGATGAGCGCGGCGCTCGCGCCCGGCAGGCGGGCCGAACTCGACCGCGTGCGGCCTCAGGTCCTCGCCCAGTTGCACACCAACAGCTCGTACGACGTGCGCCGAAAGGCGTTCACCACCGCCGTCGAGACCGGCTTCCTCCGCCCGTCGGACCTCGCCGAACTCGCCGTCACGCACCGGACCCGGTACGTCCGCCACCGCAGTTGCGCCGCAGTCCTCGCCGCCCCGGACGGTAACGCGTTCCTCGACCGCCTCCTCTCGGCGCGGGACCCCGCCGTACGCACCGCGGCCCTCGCGCGGCTGCGCGGCGCCGGGCGCGGCGAGGAGCTCGTCCGGCACCTGGCGGACGTTTCTCCCGCCGTCCTCGCGTCGGTCTGCCGGGAGCTGCGCGCGGTGGGCGACGACCCCCGCGTCCACTACCGGGCCTTGTGCGCCGACCCGGCGGCCGTCACACCGGCGGCGGCCGTCGGCCTGGCCGAGCAGCGCCGCCCCGAGGACGCGACGCTCCTGCGGAGCCTGACGCGCCACCCCGCGCCCGACGTCCGCGCCCGGGCGCGCTCCGGCCTGCGGATCCTGGGCGACGTCCTCGATGACGAGCCGTCACTCCGCCGTCGGCGCTGACACGGTGCGCTCGGACGGCGACGGCACCCGGACCGTTTGCCGATGGGTGCCGGCACGCGCCCCACCGCCCTGGTCGTACACTCACCCGCGCGCCGCCGAGCAGGAGCGAACCGAGGAGAGTGGACCGTTCGTGGATGACTACGACGACCCCGCGTGGGGGCCGCTGCCCGTCCGTCCGGCGGGTCTGCGGTGGCCGCTGTTCGCGCTGACCCTGGTGTTCCTGCCGCTGTGGTGGGTGGCGTGGGTGTTCATCGCCGCGTTCTTCTACGGCGTGGCGGTGGTGGCCGAGGTGGTCGTGCTGCTGGTCCCCAGGGTCGAGAACGCCGCGCTGCGGGTGCTCGACGCCACGTTGGGGCGGATACCGTTCGTCCCGCTGTGGTGCGTGACGCCGGTCGCGCTGGTGCGGGAGGGCGACGCGGAGTGGTACCGGCGGCGGGTGGAGGGGCGGGTCGCCCGGCAGACGCGGAGGGTGGAGACCTCCGGTGTGCGCCGCGAGTACCACCGGGACATGGAGCTCGGGGTCCACTTCTTCCGGGGCGCCGGCGCCGGGTACGTCCTCCGCGTCGCCGGGGAGCAGGGGTGGACGCTCAGGTCGATGCCGCGCTCCCACCCCCGGCGGCGGCTCCGGCTGCGCCACGACGGCCGGCCCCGGGCGGGCTCGGGAGCCTGACGCGGGGGCGGTGCGGGACGGCGCCGGGGAGGGTTGAACGCGGTCCCGGGCGGTGACACTGCCGACCGGGGCGGTGGGCCGAGACGGGGGTGGGCCGGTATGGGGTGGTCGTCGCGACGGTTCGGACGGGGCGCGGGCTCGGACACGGGCCCGGGAGGGACGCCGGCTCCGGACGTGTACGACGTCGCGTTCCTGGCGGGCGGGGCGCCGCGGGTGGCGGACAGTGCGATCGTCGCCCTGCAGCGGCGCGGTCTGCTCGCGGTGCACGCCTCGCGGGCGTGCACGGTGGCGGGGTGGGAGCGTCCCGAGCACCCGGTCGAGCGTGCCGCGGTCGACTTCTGCGGACGGAGCAGGGGCCTGGCCGCCGTACGCCTCGCGCTCACGCGCTCGCCGGAGGTCGACGAGATCGGCCGCCGGCTGGCCGCGCGGGGCCTGGTGGCGGGCGCGCGTCGCCGGGTGACCCGCCGGGGCAGGCGGTGCCTCCGAGCGGCCGGGCTCGACGCGGGCGTCCCCGCGTACGTCCTGGAGGGGGCCGCGATCCTCCCCGACGGAACGGTGCGACGCCCGGCCGAACCCGCCCCGGCGCTTCCGTCCGGTCTCGGCCGGACCCTGAGGCGCATGGGCAAGGCCCTGGACGGCGAATCCGATGCCTCCGCGGACACGGGCGCCGCCTGCGGTGGCGGGTCCGGCGGCGGAGGTGGCGGCGGGGACTGAGTCCGACCGCGTTGCCGGGCAGGCCGTGGGGGACGAGCCGAACCGACCGCGCGGCGGGCGGGACGGCCGGGGCCGGAAGGGGTAGGAGGGGGGCGAGGGCAGGAGGCGATGATGGTGGACGGTGTGCCGGGGCGCGCCCCCGAGTCGGTGTGGGAGTATCCGCGGCCCCCGGCCGCGGTGAGGGACGGGCGGCGGGTGGTGGTGGAGTTCGCGGGCGAGGTGATCGCGGACTCGCGTCGGGCCGTGCGGGTGCTGGAGACGAGCCATCCGCCGGTGTTCTACGTGCCCGCGGCGGACGTGGCCGTCGAGCACCTGGTCGCCGACACCCGCACCACCTGGTGCGAGTGGAAGGGCGAGGCGTCGTACTGGAACCTGGCCGTGGGCTCCCGCGTCTCGCGCCGCGCGACGTGGAGCTACCCCGACCCGGTCGCCGCGTACACGCTGCTCACCGACCACTTCGCCTTCTACCCCACCCGCGTCGACCGCTGCTCGGTGGACGGCGAGACCGTCCGCCCGCAGTCGGGCGACTTCTACGGCGGGTGGATCACGGACGAGATCCGCGGCCCGTTCAAGGGCGAGCCGGGGACGGCGGGTTGGTGACGGTCGCACCGGCCGTACAGTGGGCCCCGGGGAGGGATGCGCTGTGGAGGAGATCGCTGCGTTCCGGGGCGAGTTGACCGGCTACTGCTACCGGATGCTCGGCTCGTACGCGGAGGCCGAGGACGCCGTGCAGGAGACGCTCGTCCGGGCCTGGCGGGGCCGCTTCGAGGGGCGGTCCGGGCTGCGGACGTGGGTGTACCGGATCGCCACCAACGTCTGCCTGGACGCGCTCGCGTCCGGCCGGCGGCGGGCGCTTCCGATGGACCTGTCGGGGCCGAGCGCGGGCGGGACGCCACCGGCGGCCCCGCACGACGGCGCGCTGTGGGTGGAGCCCTGCCCGGCCGGCGGCCCGGAGGCCGCGGCCGCGTCGGGCGAGTCCGTACGGCTGGCGTTCGTCGCCGTGCTGCAGCACCTGCCGCCCCGGCAGCGGGCCACGCTCGTCCTGCGGGACGTCCTGGGCTTCTCGGCGCGCGAGGTCGCCGACCTGCTCGGTTCGACCGTCGCCTCGGCCAACAGCGCGCTGGGGCGGGCGCGCGCCACACTCGCCGACCGCCGCTCGGCCGGCGCGTCGGCCTCCGCCCGGTCCGGTGGCGACCGGGTCCGCCGGCTCCTCGCCGAACGCTACGCCGCCGCGTTCGCGCGCTACGACATGGCGGAGCTCACCCTGCTGCTGCACGTCGACGCCACGCTGAGCCTGCCGCCGTACGCGCACTGGATGCGCGGGCTGCCCGACATCCGGGCGTGGCTCACCGGCCCCGCGATCGGCTGCCGCGGCTCGCGGCTGCTCCCCACCTGGGCCAACGGCTCCCCCGCCTTCGCCCAGTACCGCCCGGGCCCCGACGGGTCCGGCTACGTCCCGTGGGCGCTGCAGGTCCTCGACTTCTCCGGCGACCGCATCACCGCGATCACCGCGTTCCGCGACACCGCCCGCCTCTTCCCGCTGTTCGGCCTGCCGGACCGCCTGCTCGACGACCCCCGTGCCGCCGTGCACACCTGAGGAGCGGACTCACCGGCCGTGAGGGGCCGACGGCACGGAACGCGTGCCG